>JBEIVK010000090.1:0-10240 GCA_040373935.1 Alphaproteobacteria bacterium | reverse complement strand
GGCCGCCGCGAAGGCGGCGGGATTGGCGGGATGCGCGCTGAGGCCCGGCGCCGCGCGGGCGACCGCCGCGACCCAGGCCCCGCGGGTGGAGCCCGAGACGGGGCACCACTCCACGAAGGCCGCCGGCAGGGGCAAGGACACGAGCGCCGAGGTGAGCGCGTCGCGGGCGGCCGGGACCGTGGCGAGGGCCGTGAGCCAGTCGCCCCAACGCGCGGGATGCCCTCCGGGGCCATAGATCCCGAGGACCCACGCGGGCTCGGCGGCCCCGGCGACGGGGCTCATCGAAACGGAGTGGGCGGGGTCCACGTGCATGAACGGGCCAAGACAACACCCGGGACAGCGATGCGGGAGCGCGCGAAGATCCGGGTGCAGGGGGAGGCGTTGCGGAGGGGCGCCGCAACGCGGAGCGCCCCTCTGCCCCCAAAGCATCCATCCCCGGCCGCAGCGCCGCCGCCACCCGCGCCCGGGCGTCAATCGCCCCGCGAGAGAAGCTCGGCCATGACGGTGCAGGCGCGGGCGTGGAGCGCGTCGACCTGGGCGTCTTCCTGCGCGGGGTCCCAGGGCGGCGGCACGAGCGGCGGCGCGATGTGGTGGGTGAGGCGCACCGGGCGCGGGAGGAGCGTCGGGCCCCAGCCGCGCGCGACGGGCAGCGGGAGATGGGCCCGGGCGTAGAGGGCGTCGGTGAGCGGGTTGCCGTAGACGGTGTACAGGGCGTCGGCCGCGGGGCAGGCGGCGAGCACGAGGGGCGCGCCGGCGCGGAGGGCGAGGCGGACGAAGCCCTTGCGGCCATCCCAGCGCACCGTGGCCCGGGCCGAGGAGGGACGCAGCGCCTCCCACATGCCGCCCGGGGCGACGCCGACCGGCTCACCGCGGGCGAGCAAGGCCTCTGCGGCGCCGGGGTTGGCCTCCACCAAGCCGAGAGAGAGGGCAAAATCACGCAGGCCGGGGACCTGGAAGATGCGCTTGTCGCCGAGGCCGCGGACGACGCGCCGCCCGTGGCGCAGCACCTCGCGGCCCAGCAGGAAGCCGTCGTAGGTGGCGAGGCTGTGGTTGGTGACGAGGATCCACGGGCCTTCCTGCGGGATGTGCGCAAGACCGCGGACGCGGTGACGGTGCCACGCGGAGAGCGGCAGGAGGGCCTGACCGACGCGCAGGACGGCGTCGAGATCGGGGGGCGGCGGCGGCGCGGGGTCCATCGCGGCTGTGTATCCGCGCCAGCCCGCGGTGGGCCCGCGATGCTGCCGGCGTGACACCTGCGCGCGTCTTCGGCGTCTGGGCTCCATCCGCAGCGGGCCAATCCCCTCGCCAGGCCACGCGGCCCGGCCCGCGGCGCGTCCCGCCGGGCGCGTGCCCCGGGGGCCGGGCGATCTCCCGCTTCTCCCCTCCCCCACTCCCCAGCGCGGGCGCGGGCGGCAGACGGGGGCCCCCATCGGAATGGGCGACGCGGGCGCGGGCGGCGGCGGCGGCGGGCCAGCCGGTTAGACGGCCGGGCATCAGGAGACCCCATGGCCGTGTTCGACACCGTGAACGACCAACTGAAAGAGGCCATGAAGGCCCGCCAGGCCGAGCGCCTGAACGCCCTGCGCAACATCCGCGCCGGCTTCATCCTCGCCATGAAGGAAAACGGCGCAGACCGTCTCGAAGACGACCGCGCCTTCGCCGTGCTGCGCTCGCTCGCCAAGCAGCGCAAGGACAGCATCGACGCCTACACCAGCGCCGGCCGGGAAGACCTCGCGGCGGCCGAGCGCGCCGAGCTGGCCATCATCGACGCCTTCCTCCCGCAGCTCGCCGACGAGGCCACCACCCGCGCGTGGGTGCAGGAGGCCATCGCGGCCACGGGCGCCACCTCCGCCAAGGAGATGGGCAAGGTCATGGGTGCGGTGATGAAGGCGCACAAGGATGCCGTGGACGGCACCCTCGTCAAGCAGATCGCCGGGTCGCTCCTCGGCGGCTGAGCCCTGGCGGGCCGCCGGCCTCCTCACGCACGCGGGCCCCGCGCGCGCCCCCGGACGAGCCGGGGGGCGGCGGGGCCCAGCCGTCTCTGGCGCTACGGGATGAGGTGGACCTTCACGTAGGAGGTGCCCTGCCCGACGCGCGACGCGCTGCCGATGGTGCGGTTGAGGCCCAGCCACAGCATCTGGTCGTTCAGGCCGGTGGAGGAGCCCGGGTCCGACTCGTCGCCGTCGATCTGGAAGATCGTGGGGCTGGAGTAGTCGGTGTAGGCGAGCGAGTTGGTCTCGAAGCCGAGGTAGCCGTCGCAGACCACGGTGTAGGAGTCGTCGCTGTTCAGGTCGATGACGCTCGCGAGGCTGGCGACCACCGCCGACCCGCCGAAGTCATCCGAGTACAGGGCGGCGCCGCTGCCGAAGGTGAAGAACTCCGAGTCGTGCCAGGTCGTGCCGGCGTCGCCGCCGTAGCCGTCGTTGGTGCGGGAGTTGCCGACGTGCAGGCCCCACTGGGAGACCTTGTCGAGCGGCGCCTCGACGATCATGGTGCGGTAGTTGGCCATGTTGACGGACCAGGTCGACCGGTAGAAGCTCGACACCGAGGTGAGCGAGATGTTCGTCACCGGCATCGGGACCGAGGTGTCCGTGCAGTACAGGTAGTAGCCGCCCTCGATGATGCAGGTGTTGACCGTGCCCTCGACCGCGCCGCAGTCGCCGTAGCAGTCCTCGTCGATCTCGCCGTCGCCGTCGTTGTCCACGAAGTCGTAGCAGGACTCGGTGTCCACGCAGTCGGCCGTGCCGTCGCCGTCGGTGTCCGCGTAGTCCTCGTCGATGAAGCCGTCGGCGTCGTCGTCCACGCCGTTGCACAGCTCGACCACGAACTCGGGGCCGCAGACCTCGAGCTCGAGCACGAACCAGCCCTCGGGCGCGCGGCGCGGGTCGGAGCAAGCGGCGCCCCAGATCCAGCTGCTGCCGCCGGTGAACGCCGAGAGGGCGCCCCAGCCGCAGGACTGCACGAGCTCGGCGGAGAGGCCGGCCGTCGAGGTGGACCAGCCGATGCCCGGGTACGTGCGAGAGCCGAGCCAGGAGCCGTCGCCCGTGGCCGAGACGAGCGCGCCGTCGACCGAGACCTCGGCGCGGAAGCCGGCGTAGCCCGCGTAGATGTCGTTGACGTAGGCCGCGACGTGGTGGGTGCCGCCGTTGATGATGGTGCTGCCGCTGCCGGGGGAGGACCAGCCGAGGCTGCCGAACCACGCCGAGCCGTCCAGGTAGGCCTGCAGGCGGTCGTCGCCCGTCGCCACCATCGACAGCTCGTACTCGCAGTCCTCGTCGATCTGGCCGTCGCCGTTGTTGTCGAGGCAGTCGCAGTCCGTCTCTTCCTCGATGCAGTCCGCGATGCCGTTGCCGTTGGCGTCGGGGAAGCCGTCGTCCACGATGCCGTTGCCGTCGTTGTCCAGCCCGTCGCACTCTTCGCGGTCGATGTCGTCGCAGATGCCGTCGCCGTCGGTGTCGACGAGCCCGTCGTCCACGTTGCCGTTGCCGTCGTGGTCGAGCCCGTAGCACACCTCGCGGTCCAGGCAGTCGGCCGTGCCATCGCCGTCGGTGTCCGGGAAGCCGTCGTCCACAATGCCGTTGCCGTCATCGTCGTCGCCGTTGCAGATCTCGGGGTCCACGCAGTCGGCGATGCCGTCGCCGTCGGTGTCCGGGAAGCCGTCGTCCACGATGCCGTTGCCGTCGTTGTCGACGCCGTCGCACTCCTCGGGGTCGACGCAGTCGGCGGTGCCGTCGCCGTCGGTGTCCGGGAAGTACTCGTCGACGAAGCCGTTGCCGTCGTTGTCGAGCCCGTCGCAAGTCTCGGCGTCGATGAAGTCGCAGACGCCGTCGCCGTCCGTGTCCGGCCAGCCCTCGTCCACCTCGCCGTCCATGTCGTCGTCAAAGCCGTTGCAGGCCTCGGGGATCGCCAGCTCGCCGCAGACCTCGAACTCGTACACGAACCAGTTGTTCGGCGTGGCCGAGGGGTTCTGGCAGTCGCCGAACCACACCCAGCTCGCGCCGGACCCCGTGAACACGCCCATCGGGGACCACACCGTCGACCCGCAGGACGCCGACGTGTCGGGCAGCATGCCCGCCGTCGAGGTCTGCCAGCCCGACGCGGGGGCCGTGGCCGTGCCGTAGAAGTCCCCGTCGCCGGTGCGGGCGAGCAGGGCCCCGTCCAGGAAGACGTGGGCGCGGAAGCCGGCGACCACGCGCGCCGTGTCGCGCGCCTCCACCGCGATGTGGTGCACGCCCGCGGTGATCGTGGCCGTGCCCGTCTGGGCCGCGCTCCAGCCCGTGGAGGAGAACCACGCCGACCCATCGAGCAGGTAGGCCCCGACGTCGTCCACCGTGGCCGTCATCGACAGCTCGTAGGTGCAGCCCTCGTCGACCTCGCCGTCCGCGTCGTCGTCCTCGCAGTTGCAGAGCTCGACCTCCAGGCAGTCCGGGACGTCGTTGCCGTTGAGGTCGAAGCCCTCGTCGATCTCGCCGTCCCCGTTGTTGTCGAGGCCGTCGCACTGCTCCGGGTCCTCGCAGTCGGCCACGCCGTCGGCGTCGGTGTCCGGGAAGCCGTCGTCCAACGCGCCGTTGCCGTCATTGTCGATGCCGTCGCAGGTCTCCACGTCCACGCAGTTGGCGATGCCGTCGCCGTCGTTGTCCGGGTAGCCCTCGTCGATCGCGCCGTCCTCGTTGTTGTCGATGTCGTCGCAGGGCTCGCAGCCGTCGGCGTCGGCGCTGTCGCTGCCGTCGATGTCCTTGATGGTGACGTCGGGCAGCTTGCAAGCCGCGAGGGTGAGGAGGACGGACAAGGTCCGCCAGGACGCAGAGGGGTGCATGGGGGCTCCGGTGAGAGGCGGGCGCGAACTATGGCGCGGGTCGGGGTTGGGAAACACACACGCGTCTTACAATCGGGACGCGGCGCGGTGGCTCAGGGGATGAGGTACAGCGTCACGTAGGAGGCGCCCTGGCCCATTCGCGCTGAGCTGCCGACGGTGCGGTTGAGGCCCAGCCAGAGCAGGCGGTCGTTCAGGCCCGTCGCCGTCACCGGGTCCGGCTCGTCCCCGTCGATCTGGAAGATGAAGGGGCTGGTCGTCTCGGTGTACGGGTACACGTCCGATTGGAAGCCGAGGTAGCCGTCACACACGGCGAGCTGCAGGTGGTCGGAGGCCGGGTCGACCACGCCGGACAGGCTGAGCAGCTGCGCGGTGCCGCCGTTGTCGTCGGTGTACAACGCGGCGCCGGTGCCGAAGGTGTAGAACTCCGAGTCGTAGGAGCTGTCCCCGGCGTCGCCGCCGAAGCCGTCGTTGCTCGGCGAGTCGGCGAGGTGCAGGCCCCACTGGTTCACGCGCGCCATCCGGGCGTCGAGGATGACGGCGCGGTAGGCCGACATGTCGATCTGCCAGGTGGAGGTGTAGGGGGTGGTCGAGGTGCTGCGCGTGACCGGCGACACCGGGAGAACGCGGGAGGCCAGGTCGCAGGAGACGGTGAGGTTCTCCTGGATGGTGCAGGTCACGAAGCCGCGGTCCACGGAGCCACAGACGCCGTAGCAGTCCTCGTCGATCTCGCCGTCGCCGTCGTTGTCGAGAAGGTCGAAGCAGGTCTCGGAGTCGACGCAATCGGCGGTGCCGTCGCCGTCGGTGTCCAGGTAGTCCTCGTCGACGAGCCCATCGGAGTCGTCGTCGCGGCCGTTGCAGAGCTCCGGCTTGGCCTCGGGCCCGCAGACGTCCAGCTCCAGCACGAACCAGCCCCGCGGGTACGAGTAGGGCAAGCTGCAGGCCCCCGGCCACGTCCAGCTGCTGCCGCCCGTAAAGGACGAGACCGAACCCCAGCCGCAGGACTGGACCAGCTCGGACGAGAGGCCGGCCGTGGAGACCTCCCAGCCGGTGCCCGGGTAGGTGGCCGAGCTGAGCCAGGAGCCGTCGCCCGTCGCCGAGGCGAGGGCGCCGTCGACGTACACCTCGGCGCGGAAGCCGACGTACCCGCCGTAGATGTCGTTGACGGCCGCCGCGATGTGGTGGGTCCCGCCGTTGACGATGGTGCCGCTGCTCCCCGGAGCGGACCAGCCGAGGCCGCTGAACCACGCGGTGCCGTCCAGGTAGGCTTGCACGCGGTCGTCGCCCGCGGCGACCATCGAGAGCGTGTACTCGCAGTCTTCGTCGATCAGGCCGTCGCTGTCGTTGTCCCGGCAGTCGCAGGCGATCTCCGCCTCCAGGCAGTCCGCGATGCCGTTGCCGTCGGCGTCCGGGAAGCCGTCATCGACGAGCCCGTTGCCGTCGTTGTCCAGGCCGTCGCAGTCCTCGACGTCGACGCCGTCGCAGTATCCATCGCCGTCGATGTCCGAGAGGCCATCGTCCACGACGCCGTCGCCGTCGTTGTCCAGCCCGTCGCACTCCTCGACGTCGACGCAGTCGGCGATGCCGTCGACGTCGGTGTCCGGGAAGCCTTCGTCGATGACGCCGTTGCCATCGTTGTCCGCTCCGTCGCAAAGCTCCGGGTCCACGCAGTCGGCGAGGCCGTCCGCGTCCACGTCCGGGTAGCCCTCGTCCACCAGCCCGTCGCCGTCGTTGTCCAGCCCGTCGCACTCCTCGACGTCGATGTCGTCGCAGACGCCGTCGCCGTCGGTGTCCGGGAAGTACTCGTCGATGAAGCCGTCGCCGTCGTTGTCCAGCCCGTCGCACTCCTCGGACTCGATGCAGTCGGCCACGCCGTCGCCATCGGTGTCCGCGAAGCCCTCGTCGGTGAGGCCATCGGCGTCGTTGTCCAGCCCGTCGCAGGCCTCGGGGATGTTGAGCGGGCCGCAGACGTCAAACTCGAGGACGAAGTGGTTCACCCGGTAGAGGTCCGCGCGGCGGCAGTTGTCGAACCAGACCCACTCGGCGCCGGCGGCCGTGAACGTCGGCTGCGGACCCCACACCGGCGAGGCCGACGCCGCGCAGGCGTAGGTGTCGTCGGGCAGCATCCCTGCGGTCGACTCCCACCAGCCCGTGGACACCGCGGCGGCCGTGCCCATGAAGTCGCCATCTCCGGTGCGGGCGAGCAGCGCGCCGTCCAAGGTCGCGAACGCCCGCAAGCCCGCGGTGCGGGCCTGGCTGGTGGAGTCGCGGATCGAGATGGCGTAGTGGTGGGTGCCCGCCGCCACCGTCGTCGAGCGCACCGCGATGTTCTGCCACCCTGCGGAGGAGAACCAGGAGGACCCGTCGAGGTAGTGGTCCCCGTAGTCGTCGGTCGCGGCGGTCACGGTGAGGGTGTAGGAGCAGCCCTCATCGACCTCGCCGTCCGCGTCGTCGTCCTCGCAGTTGCAGTATTCGACCTCCAGGCAATCCGGCACATCGTTGCCGTTGGCGTCGAAGCCCTCGTCGATCTCGCCGTCGCCGTTGTTGTCGAAGCCGTCGCACTCCTCCACGTCGACGCAGTCGGCCGTGTCGTCGCCGTCGGTGTCCGGCCAGCCATCATCGATCGCGCCATCGCCGTCGTTGTCCACGCCGTCGCAGGTCTCCTCGTCGACGCAGTTGGCGAGGCCATCGCCGTCGTTGTCGGGGTAGCCCTCGTCGATGGCGCCTTCGCCCGTGTTGTCGATCCCGTCACACGCCTCGGAGTAGGTCCCGCTGTGGCGGCCTTCGACGTCGATGACCTTGATGTCGGGCAGTTTGCAGCCGGCCAGCGCGAGGAACGCGAGAACACCGTGAAGACTCGACGAGGGATGCATGACGGCTCCAGGCGGCCCTCGTATCGACCGGCCGCAACCGGGACCTCTCACGGCTTTCCTACACCGGCCCCCGGCGGCCGGAGAGAAGGGGGCGTTACGGGGGAAACTGGTTTCCCCCGTCCCCATCCGAAACGCCGCCGCTGCGGCGGCGTTCAGCCGGCGGTGACGCTGAGGCCCTCCACGCGCAGCAAGGGCAGCGCGAGGGCGGGGCCAAGGGCGTGAAGGGCGTCGCCGACGCCGGAGAGGGCATGCAGGGCCTCCCAGAGGTTGCCGGCCACGGTGACCTCGCGCACGGGGCGGGCGTGGCCGCCCTCCCACAAGAAGCCGCCCTTGCACACACCCGAAAAGTCGCCGGAGACGGCGTCGGTGGTGCCGGAGAAGCGGGTGAGGGCGAGCACGCGCGGGCCTGCGTGAAGGGCCGCGGACGACGCGCCGCCGGGGGCGATGGTGAGGGCGGCGGGGCCGGTGCCGGGGATGCCGGAGGCGCCGCCGGTGGCGTCGCCGGTGGGCGGCAGGCCGAGGGCGCGGGCGTCGGTGTGATTGAGGAAGAAGCCGCGCAGAACGCCCTGTTCGATGAGCGGGCGGGACGCGCGCGGGTGCCCCTCGCGGTCGAAGGGGGCGAGCGCGAAGCCCGGGAGGCCGGCGCCGACGGCGTGCAGCGAGAACGCGGGGCTGGCGACGGGCTGGCCGACGCGCCCGGCGAGCGGGGAGCGGCCCGTGCGCACGCGGTCTCCGCGGAGGGCGTCGAGCAGCGGGTCGAGGATGAGCTCGGCGACCGCCTCAGGATGGAGGACGACCGGCCCGCGGAAGGAGACGCCCGGCCCCGCGCCGAGCGCGCCGACCGCGAGCCGCACGAAGCGGGCCGCGACCGCCGCGAAGGCCGGGCCCGCCGACGCGCGGACGCGCACCTCGTCGGAGGCGTCGGCGAAGCTGCCGATCTCGTCGCCGTCGATGGCCATGCCGAAGACCGACGCGCCGAGGCCCGCCGCCTCGAAGGCGGCGTCGGCGCCGGTGGACGAGACGATGGCCCGCGCGTGGCCGCTCGCGGTGACCGTGGCGGAGTCGATGCTGACGCGCGGGTCTTGGGCGCGCACGGCGTCGCGGAGGGCCAGGGCCTCGGCGGCGAGGTCGCCGGGCGTGAGCGCGAGGATCGCGGGATCGACGGCGGCGGAGGCGCCGAGCGCGCGGCCGGGCGGCGGGGCGAAGGCGGCGTCTGCGGGAGTGGCGCGGGCGACGGCCGCCGCGGCGTCGAGCAGGGCGTCGAGCCCGTCCGGGTCATTGGTGGTGGCGAAGCCGACGCGGCCGTCGAGCCAGACGCGCAGGCCGATGACCGTCTCGTCGATGGTGGAGAGGGTGTCCAGCTCGCCGGCGCGCAGGGTGGCCTCGGCGACCCGCTCGGACTCGGCGAAGGCCTCGGCGTGGAGCCCCGCGGCGCGGGCCTGGGCGACCACGGCGGCGCAGCGCGCGCGGAGGGTGGCGGCGGAGAGGGGCGGCGCGAGCGAGCTCATGCGTCGGCCTCCTGCGCGCCGGCCAGCAAGGCGGTGCAGCGCAGCCAGGGCCCGCCGGCGTCCACGCGCGCCGGTTGGCCCTTGCCGCAGTGCCCGGAGCCGAGGTCCCAGGCGAAGCGATCCGTCACGGCGTCCACGCTGCCGAGCACGGCGAAGGCGTCCCCGGTGACGGTGACCCCGCGGACGACCTCGGCGAGCTTGCCGTGGCGGATGCGCCGCGCGAGCTGCACGCCGAAGGTGAACTCCGCGGTGCTGTCGGCCTGGCCGTTGGCGGCGCCAAGCAGGAGGTAGCCGTCCGGCGTGTCGGCGATGAGGGCGTCGAGGTCCGCGGTGCCGCGGTCGATGCAGGTGTTGCGCATGCGGACCAGCGGCGGGTCGGCGTGCTCCCAGGCCCGGGCGTTGCCGGTGGGCGCGACGCCGAAGTGTGCGGCCGTCTCGCGGTTGTGCAGATAACCGACGAGCACGCCATTCTCGATGATGGGCGTGTCCTGCGCCTCCACGCCCTCGTCGTCCACCGGCACCCAGCCGCCCGCGCCGCTGGCCGGCCCGATGTCCCGCAGCGTGACGAGGGGGCTGGCGACCTGCTGACCGAGCCGCCCGCGCGCGGCGGAGCCGGCCAGCACGAAGTCCGCCTCGACCGTGTGGCCGATGGCCTCGTGAACCAGCAGCCCGACCAGATCCGGCGCGAGAATGACGGTGTGACGCCCACCCTCGGGGGGGGCCGCGCTCTCCAGGGCCAGCGCCGCCTCCACGGCGCGACGGGCGCGCTCGGCGGCGGGCACCGCGAGCAGGGCGCCGAAGCCACCCGTGACACCGACCGCGTCGCGCCCCGTCACCGGGCCGTGCGGGCCCGCGCGCACCGCCTGCACTTGGAGCTCCGGGCGGCACCAGCCCCAGGCGGCGTCGGCGCCGTCGGAGGTGCAGACGGCGCGAGACTCGAGGATCTCGCTGACGGTGGCGCTGGAGCTGGAGAGGGCGGAGCCGACGGCGCGGGCGGCGGCCTCGGCCTCCACGGCGAGGGCGACGAGCGCTTCGAGCGGGCGGGC
>JBEIVK010000163.1:0-7645 GCA_040373935.1 Alphaproteobacteria bacterium | reverse complement strand
CTACCCGGCCCGCGAAGACGAGCGGGCGATCCTCCGCGCCGGCGGGCTTCGCGCGGCCCGATTTTCGGCGGGGCTCAGCGCGGCCGAGGCGCGGGCCCTCTGCGCGGCGGTCGACGAGGTGCGCGTTCACCCGGAGATCGAGGACTATCTGCTCGACCTCGTCGCCCGCACCCGCGCCGATGCCCGCCTCGCCCGCGGCGTCTCCACCCGCGGGGCCGAGGCCCTCTACCGGGCCGCCCGCGCGCACGCCTTGGGCCGGGGCCGGGCCTTCGTCGTGCCCGAAGATGTGCGCGCCCTGGCGTTGCCGGTGCTCGCCCACCGCGTCGTCCCCCGGGGCACGGGCCGCGGCGCCGCCGAGTCTGCCTTGCGCGCGCTGTTGGCCGAGCTCCCGCCGCCGCCCGTATGATGCGCGGGGTGCTCGCGCGGCTGCGCGCCCGCGTGGAGGCCTCCCGCGCCGGCTGGGTGCAGGTGCGGGTGACGCGCCAGGGCCTCTGGGTGCTCCTTGCGCTGGCGGCGGTGTCGGTCGCCGCTCTGAACACGGGCAACAACCTGCTCTATCTTGTGATTGCGGCCTTGCTCGCCACGCTGGTCGCGAGCAATGTGCTCGCCGAATGGAACCTCCGCGGCCTGGACGCTCGTTTTGCGCTGCCGCGCGAGATTTTTGCCGAGGAGCCGGCGGTCGGCCGCGTGTGGCTCGCCAACCGACGCCGCTGGGGGGCCGCCTGGCTGGTTGCGGTCGAGCTGCGCGGCGCCGCCGGGGAGCGTCTCGCCGGTGCGGCCTTCGCGCCCGTGGCCCCGGGTGGCGAGGCGGAGTTGCCCGTCGAGTGGGTGTTTTCGCGCCGGGGCGAGCATGTGGTGCACGCCCTCCACATCCGCAGCGCCTACCCCTTCGGCTGGTTCGAGCGGCGCTGGGAGCGCGCCGTGGGCGGGACGGTGCTCGTGTACCCCGCGCCCGTCGGCGGGGCCGTCGTCGGCGGGCGGCCGGTCGCCGTGGGGGAGGGCGCCGAGGCGGACCGCGGCGGCGGAGACGGCGATTTGCGGTCCATTCGTCCCTTTCGTGAGGGAGACCCGGTGCGCGCCGTCCACTGGCCCACGTCGGCGCGTGCGCGCATCCCGATGGTCGTGGACCGCGCGGCCCGGCATTCCGACGACGCGATCGTGGAGCTTGGCGCCGGTGAGGGGCCGGCTTTTGAGGTCGCGGTGGGCGTGGCCACGGGCGCCGTGCTGGCCCACCTGCGCGCGGGGCGGCGGCCCACGTTGCGGGTGGCGGGGCGGGAGGTCGAGGTGCCGCGCGGGGCAGACCGGCGGGCCGCGTTGTTGGGCGCGTTGGCCCGCGCGGGACAGGCGGGGCCATGAGGCCGCCCGTCCTCGTCACCGTCTTCGTGCTGCTCGGGGCGGCGGCCGTGAGCATGGACGCCGGGCTCGGCGCGCGGCTGGCGTCGGTGGCGACGGCGGTGGCGGTGCTCGTCGCGGGGCGCTTGCCGCGCCCGGGGCCCCGCGCCGTCGCCGGCTGGCGGTGGGCCAACGGGCTCGTGCTGCTGGGCGCCTTCGTCATCGCGGGGGTGGGCGGCGCGTGGTTGGCGGTCGGCACCGGGCTCGTCGGCTGGCTTCAGGTCCACCGGGCGGCGACGCGCACGGGCGCGGGGGACGACCGCGTGGCGCTGCTCCTCGCGCTGCTTCACCTGCTGCTCGCCTGCGTGCTCGGCATCTCGGCGGGGCTCGGCCTCGTGCTGCTCGTCGCGGCGGCCCTCGCGCCGCTCGCGCTGCTGCGGGTGCAAGAAGCCGAGTCGGGCGCGCCACCCGCGGCCGGTCTCGGGGCGCACCGCGCGTTGCCGCTGTTCGTGTTGCCCGTGACAGCAGCGTTTTTCTTCGGGCTCCCCCGCGTGCAGGGCGGCGTTGGCGCGGGCGCTGCGGCCGCGAGCCTCTCCGGCTTCTCGGAGGAGGTCGCGCTGGGCGATCTCGGCCCGATCCTCGACAACCCCGACGTCGTCCTGACGGCCACCCTGCGCGCGGAGGGCGGCGGCCCAGTCCCGCCCGGCCCGTACCGCTTTCGCGCGCTCGCGCACGACCACTTTGACGGGCTGCGGTGGCGGCACACCATCGGGCTCAACCCCAACCCGGCGGCGGGCGGCGGCGCCTTGCCGGCCGGCGCCTCCGTGTTGCACCAGGAGATCACCCTCGAGCCCCTGACCGACGGCGTTCTGCCCGCCATCGCCCAGGCCCGCCGTCTGAGCGCGCCGGGGGAGGTCGTGCAGCTGGACGGGAACGGCAACTACCGCCTGCGCGGGGTGCGCGGGCCGGTGACCTACCGCGTCGAGAGCGTCCTCCTGCCCGATGGCGTCGCGCTGCCGCCGGGGGCCGCCCCGACCACCACCGGGCGGGCCTTCCAGGCGGCGCTGCGGGCGGGCGTCTGGACCTCCCTGCCTCCCGGCTTGGACCCGCGCATCACGGCGCTCGCCGACGCGCTCGCGGCCCAGGCCGGCCCGTCCCCGCGCGCCCGCGCCGCGGCCACGGTGGAGCACCTCGCCGGCAACCTCGCGTACACCGCCGTTCCGATGCCGGGAGACGCGCGGCGCCCTCTGGCCGACTTCCTGTTCGAGACCCGCCGGGGCCACTGCGAGTATTTTGCCACTGCCCTCGTCGTGCTGCTGCGCGCCCAGGGCATCCCCGCCCGCCTCGTCAGCGGGTTTTACACGAATGAGGTGAACACCTTGGGCGGCTTCGCCGTGGCCCGCCAGCAGGACGCGCACGCGTGGGCGGAAGCCTGGATCGACGGCGAGGGCTGGTTGACCCTCGACGCCACCCCGGCGGCGCCGGGCCGCGCGGAGGCGCCGCTGCCCGAGCGGGTCGCGCAGGTCCTGCTCGCGGGGTGGCGGAACGCGGTGCTCGACTACGACATGGGCGCGCAGTTCTCCTTGGCGCAACGCCTGCTCTCGGAGCGTCCGGGAGGGCCGATCCGGGCGGGGGATGGCCTCCGCGCGGTGGCGCTCGCCGTGCTCGCCCTCGCCGCGATGGGCGCGTTGCGGCGCGGGGCGCTGGCTTGGTCGGTGCGGCGGCGGGTGGCGCCGGGTCCGGTGGCGGCGGCGTGGCGGCGGGCGCAGCGGCAGGTGGAGAAGGCGGGGTGGACCTTGCCGCCGGGTTCGCCGCCGGTCGAGGCGGCAGAGTGGTTGGTCCGCGTGGCCGGGCCGGCGGCTGCGCCGCTCCAGGTCCTCGCGTGGGCGTGGTACGCCGTGCGCTACGAGGGCGTCCCCGAGGCCGACGTGCTGCCGCGGGTGCGCGCGGCAGAGGCGGCCTTGCGCGCGCTGCCCCGGCGCACGGATCAGCCGGCGGGCGCGCGGTCCAACTGACGGCGGGCGAGCCCCATGATGATGGGTGCGAAGAGCGTCATCGCGGCGACGACCGCCCAGAGCAGCGCGGGGTTGCGCGGTCCCTCCGCGGGCATCCAGTTGGCGAGCATCCACCCCGAGAGTGTGCCGACAACCGGCTTTGCCAGGAAGAGCGGCAGCTCGGACAGGCCCATGTAGGAGGCTTCGCGGCCGCGCGGGGCGACGGTCGCGGTGTACTCGTAGAGGCGCGGAGACCAGAGCGCTTCGCCCACCGAGAGGATGACGATGAAGGCGATGCTCGCCGCCTTGGTCGTCGAGAAGACCATGGGCAGGACGGAGAGGCCGGTGAGCAGCGCGCCGGTGACGAGCACCGGGTAGGTCGGCAGGCGACGGGTGAGCGCGGTGGCGATGGGCGTCAGCACGATGATGATGGCGGGATTGAGCGCCCAGTACGTCGCGAAGGGGAAGTCGTCCCCGAAGGCGCGGAGCGTGTACTTGGGCCAGGTGAGGTGGGCGTGCTGGAAGATGAGCCGCACGAACGTCAGCAGGCCGACCACCACCATGAACCACCAGAACGCACGCTCGACCATGACGTCTTTGGCGATTTGCCAGGGCCGCGGCCGCGGTGCGGGCGGGCCGTCGGAGGCGGCCTCGGTGGGAGGGCGCATCGCCGCGACGAGCCCGATGTTGAGCACCGACAGCACAAACCCGACGAGGAACACGAGGCGCGCCGGGCTCCAGTCCACGCCGGCGAACGACACGCCGGCCTTGAAAAAGCGGCGTGCGCCGTCCACCAACGGCCCCTGGAGGATGGCGCCCAGGTTCATCACCACGTAGTAGAGCGAGAACGCGAACGGGATGGCCGTCGGCGGGGCCCACGCTCGCACCGCGGCGTTCATCGTGGGCTTGAAGGTCGCGATGCCCCACACCGACAGCGCGAGCCCGAGGTACACGCTCCACAAGTCCCCGCCGAACAGCGCGAGAACCCCGCGCCCGATGGCCGCCGACACGGCCGCCGCGAGCAACGCGCGCTTCATGCCGATGCTGTCCGACAAGAAGCCGGCGCCGAACACCACGAGGCTGATGGCGGTGAGCCACAGGCCGGACACACCGCCGGCCTCCGTGTCGCCGAGGCCGTGGTCTTCCGACAGGAAGATGACCAGCAACGCGTAGACCGTGAAGTAGGACACGGACTCGAGCAGCTTGACGGCGTAGAGCAGCCACAGCTCGCGCGGCGCGGCGCGGAGGGCGGCGAGGTCGGTGCGGAGGTCGGACATGCGGGCGCGTATCCCGCGGCCCCTTGACGGGGAGGCCCGCAGGCCGCACAATCCGCTGCGGCGGGGGCGGATCATGCGGGGCAGGGGACGGGTGTGGGCGGCGCTGGCTTCGGCCGCGCTCGGGTGCGCGGGCTCCAAGGGAGACTCCGGTGCGGGCGGCGGCGCGGACACGGCGCCGGCCCCCACCGAGGGGCTGCTGGCGCTCACCTTCGCCATCGACTCGGACTACGCCGCGCAGCTCGCCGAGATCGGCGAGGCCCCCCGCGGGTCCTTTTACGGGTCCTTCTGGCGCGGCGACGAGGTCACCGGCGCCGGCCCGGTCGATGGCGCGGTGGACCTCGGCGCCATCGAGGTCAGCGGGCTCGACCTCGCGCTCGACGGCACGGCCTCCGCGGTGCTGTTCACGAGCGGCCCCCTGCCCGTGGGCGAGGTGGTCGTGCTCGGCTTCCTCGACACCGACGCCAACTCCACCGCCGCGGACCGCGGGCCTGACGCC
Organism: Alphaproteobacteria bacterium; assembly: GCA_040373935.1. Lineage (GTDB taxonomy): Bacteria > Myxococcota_A > UBA796 > UBA796 > UBA2385 > JBEIVK01. The sequence goes on along the minus strand of JBEIVK010000163.1, from coordinate 2,546 downwards.
AAGGACCCTGTCACCCTCCCGTCGGACAACGACTTCGACGTCCTGGGCGGCGAAACCACCGAGGCTCGGGTGTTCTTCGGCCTCCTCAACCCGATCTGACCGCGGAGCGGCCCATGATGCGTTGCGCCTTCGTTGTTTCCGTGTGCTTGGGCGCGTCCTGCGCGGGAGACCAGCCCGGGGCCAAGGCGGGCGCCGGGGATGACGTCCTCGACGCCACCCTGGACTATCCGGCGACGGACGCCGACATCGTACTGGAGCCTCCGCCCTTCACCATCGATGCCTACGCCGATGCGATGACCTGCTGGTTCTCCACCTGGGAGGGCCCGGATGTCGGCGTGGTCTCCGGCCGGTTCTTGCAGAGCCCGTCCTACGGCCACCATGTCATCGTGATGCGCACCAACGCCGACGCGGACGACTACCCGGACGGCACGCAGGTCGACTGCACGGCGTCCGACGCCCTCGACATGACGGAGATGGAGCCCTTCGTGCTGCCGGACGCTCCGATCGAGAAGGGCACGTCGCTCCTCGACCTCCCTCCCGGCCTGGCCAACAAGCTGAAGGCGGGCGAGCGCTTCCTCGTGCAGTCGCACCATGTCAACTACGAGGGCCGGCCCATCCGGGTGAACGACCGCATCGAGCTGGACATCGTCCCCATCGCGGAGGTGGAGGTCTTCGCGGCCCCGCTGGTCCACACGTCGACCTCCTTCTCGTTGCCGCCCGGGCCCTCCGAGGTGGTGGTGAACTGCACCTTCGAGGAGTCCGTGAGCTTTCTCTACGTGCTGGGCCATATGCACGAGTGGGGCACGGCCATCACGGTCGATTACCACAAGGCGGACGGCTCGACGGAGCGGCTCTACGGCGTGGACGAATGGCAGGTGGGCTTCCGCGACCTCCCTCCCATCGACTACTACGACGAGCAGCCGCTCACCGTGGAGGCGGGTGAGTCCTTCACCACCACCTGCGCGTACGACAACACGACCGACGAGCCCTTGGGCTTCCCCGAGGAGATGTGCGTGATGACGGGCATCGCGTACCCGCTCACCGTCCCGGTCATCTGCGATGTGGAGGGCTGAGATGCGGGCTCTGTGGCTGGCGGTGGTCGTTGCGCTGGGGTGTGCGGGAAAAGCCGATGATTCGGGTGCGGGAGGGGACGGTGTGCCAGCCGACTGGGCGAGCGCGCACGGCGAGGTCCTGACGCCGTCCTGCGGCTTCTCGTCGTGCCACGGCGGCGGAGCGGGCGGGTTTACGCTGGACGGCACCGACGCGGACCACGCGCGGCTCGTGGGGGCGGCCTCGGTGGCGGACCCGTCGCGCGTGCTGGTCGTCGCGGGGGACGCCGACGCCAGCTATCTGCTCGCCAAGATGGAGGGCGCGGCTGGCATCGAGGGCGACGAGATGCCGCCGGGCGGTCTTCTCGACGCCGACCGCATCGCCATCGTGCGCGCCTGGATTGACGCCGGCGCCCCGGGGCCGTGACGCCGCCCTGGGTGGAGTCGGCGGCGGCGCGCTTGGGCGCGGTCGGTATCGGGCTCTGGGGCATCGCCCCCGCCCCGCGGGAGGCGGCCGTGCTGCCCGGCGCTCGGTCTGCGGTGGTTTTTGCCTCCGGCGGCCCCGCGCTGTGGGATGCCTTCCGCGCCGCTGTCGCGAGAGATCCCGCGTTTTATGCGGCCCAGCCGGACCCGTTCGACACCTTTGTCGCTTCCGCCGTGGCCGCGGCAGACCCGTCGCCGCCGCCCGGGCGCCGCTGGGTGCTCTCGGCCATCGGCGCCACGCCCTTCGTGGACTTCCGTGCGCTTGGGCTGGCGGCCGGGTTGGGCTGGCCCTCCCGGCTCGGCCTGCTCCTCCATCCAGAGGTCGGGCCCTGGATCGCACTTCGCGCCGCGGTCTTCACCGTCGAGGCGCTCTCGCCGTCCGGGCCGCGGCCCGGCCCGGGCCCCTGCGTGGGCTGCCCGGCGCCCTGCGCCGCGGCTTGCCCGGTCGGCGCTGTCTCGGCGGCGGCCCCGTTTGACATCGGCCCCTGCCTCGCGCACCTCGCCCCGCCCGTCTCCGGGTGCCCGGCCGGCTGCGCGGCCCGGCGGGCGTGCCCCGTTGGGTCTGCCTTCGCATATTCGGCCCTTCAGCACGCCTATCACGACGGCCGGCCGGGTGCGCGCGCCGTGGTCCTGCCTCCGGATGCCGCGGCCACCGCCGGCGGATAGCGATTCGCCATGTTTCATCTCCTTCGGCCGCAGCTGCGCGCGCCCATCCTGGGGGCCGGGCTCGGCGCCTGGGTCGGCCTCATCGAGTCTTTCGCCGTCCTGTTGGACGGCCGCGTCCATCTCGGCCGCCTCGACGCCGCGGCGTTCGGGGTGGGCGCGGTGCTCGTCGGTGCGGTCACCGGCCTGGCGGCAGGCCTGTTCGCCGCCGCCGTCCTGCTGGTTCCGGTCCGGTACCCCATCCTCGAGCGCCGCCACGCCCTCGGCATGGCGCTGAGCACCTTCGCCCTCGGTGCGCTCCACCTCTGGTCGCTGGCCTGGGCGAAGTGGGTGCAAGGGGTCGGACTGCCG
>JBEIVK010000705.1:0-2472 GCA_040373935.1 Alphaproteobacteria bacterium | reverse complement strand
CGGCGTGCTGCACGGCCTGCTCGGCGTCCGGGGCGAGGCCCGCGCGCGGGGCTGCGAAGGCGCCGGTGTCGAAGGCCCAGACGGTGGAGCCGGTGCGGCCGCCGACGGTGACGAAGGCAGGGCCGGGCAGCGCGGAGAGCGGGCCCAGCGGGCCGCCGAGCCGACGCTCCCAGTCGGCGTGGGCCTCCGGGGACGGGGGCCGCAGCAGGACATGGGACAAGCGCTCCAGGAGGCGCGGGCGATCCACGCGCGCCACGGGGCCCGCGGCGAGCCCGTCGGCGTCCGCGCGCACGCTCAGCGCCCCTCCAGGGCGACGGCGGGCCACCAGGCGCCGGGGCGATCCACCGACACCTGGCCGAGCCGGACCAGGAGGGAGTCCGTGTCGGCGGGCATCGGCGCCCTGGGGAGGACCTCCGCCGCCACGGCGTCGAGCTCGGCCAGCGCAGAGGCCGCCGGGTACGCGCGCTGCGCGACGGCGAAGGCCGCCTCGTCGGTTGCGAGATCGTCTCGGGCTTGGAGCGCGGCGCGGGCCCAGGCCCGCCCGAGTCGTTGTACGCCGAGCGCGGCGCGGAACCGCTCGACGGCGCCGTGGGTATCCTCGGTGAAGGACGCCCAGTCACCCTCGGAGGCGCTGCGGAGATGGGCGCAGGCGCCCGCGACCGGCTCGGGGAGGTGGCCCGACCAGAGCGCCGCGCGGGCGGCATCCCGGGAGGCAGGGTCCACCGCCGACCAGAAGCGCACGCCGAAGGCCGCAGCGCGCAGCGCGCCGACCGGCGCCGGCTCGGTGAGGTGCGCGCGGACGCCCGCCGACACCCACGGCGCGGGCGCCAACTTGGAGTCGCACCCGGCGAGCGCCGCGAAGGCCTCGGGCACCGGGAGCTCGACGGCGCCCGTGCCGGCCGGCGCGACGAAGAGCGCCCGCCCGCCGCCGAGGACGAGGAGGGCCGGGCCGGGCTGGACGTCGAAGGCGAGCAGGGATGGGTCGTCCGCCAGCGGGGTGGGCGTGACGCCGCGCCACGCGACCGCCTCTTCTGCCGACACCGCGAAGCAGGTGGGCGCGCCCGCGAACACCGCGAGCGGAGCGGGCACGCCGGCCGACTGGAGCAGCGACGGCTTGAGGAGATTCAGCCCGATGCGGGGGCCGTCTGCCCAGGCCACTGCCCCCGGCGGCGCCGGCGCCCAGTCGACCGAGGGCAGCGCGGCGCCACCCGGCAAGCTGAGGAGGGACCGCAGCGACGCCGCGAGGGACGAGGGGAGAGAAGATGACATCACCGGACCTCAGGCCGGGAGACAAGCCCCGGCATTGGTGCCAAAACGCAGCGCACGCGACGCCGCGGACAGGCACACCGTCTATTCTGCTCGACTGCCACGGAACAGACCGCCGAGCAGCGCGCGGTCTGCCTCGGACAGCTCTTCTGCGGCCCCGCGCAGCGCGTCCAACAGGCGCGAGAACTGGCGCTGAACCCGCTCCCGCTCCCGCCGGAGCGCGTCGCCGAAGATCGCCTCGCCCCGCGCCTCCGCCTCGGCGACCACCCAGGCCTCCACGGTGAGGCCGGCGCCGCAAAACCGCACCCATGCCGCCCAGGATGCGTCAAAGTCCTCCCGGTAGCGCGTCTGCCGGGCGTCGCGGGCCCGCTGCCGCAGCACCTCCAAGACGCCGCGCAGCTCCTGGGACACCGCGGCCTCCACCAAGCGCTGCTCCACCAATGGCGCGCCGTCTGGCGCGTCCTCCACCGGCGCGGGGCGCTCGTCCGACGGCTCCACCTCGCGCCGCGCGCCACCAAAAGCCTTAAGCCGACGCCAACAATCACGGCTCCGATTGACCAGCATCTGCTTGACGTACGGGCTACGCTCGCCCGGCCGCCCCAGGGTGCCCTGGCCGGACAACAGCGTTCGGACGATGCGGTCGTAGGTGAAATCGACGACATCCTCGGCAAACGAGCTCTGGGACGCCATCTCGCGCGGGTAGCACCGGCGGGCGAAGTCCAGGAAGGCCGGACGAAGCTGCGCCCAAGCGGCGTCATCGCGCGGATTCACCGCGAGGCGATCGAGAACACGGTCGAGTGCATGGGACATGGGGCGTCCTTGGCTGGAGGGAACGGGCGGGCGGAGCGCCGCGCGCGCGCCCGGGGAGGGCGCGGACCGCCGCGGCGCGGGGGAGCTTTTCAGTCTACTCGGCGGCCGGCGCTCCGGGAGGGGGCTGGCCCGCGCTTTTCTGACGATTGGCCCTGGCACGCGATCCGATCGCGGCCGGCCCGGGCGCGGCGCGGCAGGCCCCGCCCAACCGCGCGGAACCCATGATTCCGCCTCACTTTTCCGGCAGGCCATCCAAAGCGCCGGAAGGACCACGGCCGAAGCCCTGCGCCGCCAGCGCCGCCAGCACCGCCGCCACATCGAGGCGACTGCCGTAGTTCCAGGGTGAACCGAACACATCGGCCCGCCCACCCCAGGTCTCCGCCCCCGGCACCGGCT
>JBEIVK010000568.1:0-3123 GCA_040373935.1 Alphaproteobacteria bacterium | reverse complement strand
CCGCCCCGCAGAGGGCGGCGGCCGGCACCGGCAGCAGACCCTCCAGCGTGGCCAACCCGATCTGCACCGCCGGGGGCGGGCCCAGGGCCCGCGCACTCGCCAGCGCGGCGGCCAGGGCGAGGAGGACGATCCCGAGGGCGATCACGCGGGTGACCGTGGCGCAGGTGCAGGCATCGGGGCTCCCCAGTTGGCGTCGCGTCCGCTATCCTACCCGAACCGCTCCGAGGACCTCCATGCACCGGCTCGCGCTCATCTGCTGCTTCTCGCTCATCGGCGCCGCTTGCGGCAAAAAGGACGCCGGCGGCGACGACACCGCCGAGGCCACGGACGGCGGCGGGGACGACGGCGGGGGAGACGGCGGCGGAAATGGCGGCGGGGACGGCGGAAACGGCGGGGGAGACGGCGGCGGTGACAACGGCGGGGACGACGGCCCGGCGCCCTTCGTGCCGGCGCCCGGCCACTGGGCCTTCAGCGGCGGCCAGCTCCTCTCCGACTCCTGCCAATACGACGAGGATCTCCCCGGCTCGGAGCCCGGCGTCGGCTTCACGTTGTCTGCCGTCACCGCGGGCGGCTTCCAGCTTCTCCTCGACGGCGACGTGAGCCCCTACGTCTGCACGCTCACCGAGCGCGCCTTCACCTGCGCTCCCAACGGCGGCTCGGCGGACATCCCCGACGTGAGCGACGCCACCCTCATCTCCACCGTGGGCCTCTCGGGCGCCTTCCCGACGGACACGACCTGGGAGGCCCAGTTTGACATCGGCATCGACTGCAGCGGCGGAGACTGCGGGGTGGTCGAGCTTTTCGGCGGCGTGGACTTCCCGTGCGCGGTCGCCTTCACGGCGACGGCCAGCCCCGGCTGAGCCGGCGGGCCCGCGGCGCGGCAGGAAGGGGGCGTTGCGGGGGAAACCTTGGTTTCCCCTGCCCCAAGCCGGAAGATCGCCGGCTGGCCTTCAGCCGCCGTCGGCGGGCGGGGCCGCGGCGGCGCCGAGCTTGAGGCCGACCAGCACGGTGCGCGGCGGGGCGGGCCGGGCGCCGAAGGGGCGCCAGGACGCGGTGGCGCGGTTGTCGAGCAGGTTGGTGGCGGTGCCATAGAGGGCGGCGCGGCCGCCGAGCTGCACGCGGGCGCTGAGGTCCACCTGGAGGAAGGCGGGGACGGGCGCAGGGTTGGGCTCGGTGAAGAGCCCCGCCGCGTCGAGCATCTCGCTGCGGTGCGTGGCGGCGGCGCCCAGCTCGCCCCGCGGGTGGGAGAGCGCGAGGCGGCCGGCGGCCTGGTGCACGGGCACGTAGGGCAGGCGGTCCCCGACGACGACCTCGCCGTACTGCGGGAAGGCGCTGGAGAAGGTGCTGAGGAAGCGGCCATCCGTGAGGGCGTAGCTGGCGTCCACGGGCAGGGACCAGCCGCCGGGCAGGGGCAGGCGGTCGCCGACCAGGGCTTCGAGGCCGCGGATCCACGCGCGCCCGCCGTTGTACTGGGCGTCGAGGGCCGTCGGGTCCGTGCAGCCGGCGGAGAGGGCGCAGGCGCCGACGATGTTGGCGTAGTCGTTGAAGAAGGCGGTCAGCTCGGCGTGGCGGCTGCCGGTGTCCCAGCGCAGGCCGGCCTCGTGGTTCCAGGCGGTCTCGGGGCGGACGTCGGCGGGCTGGCCGGGCGAGACCGGCGAGAAGCCGCGGTAGGAACCGGCGTAGACGTCGAGCCAGGGGCCGGCGCGCCAGAGCAGGCCGAGGGCCGGCAGGGGAATGGTGCGGGTGACCGGCCCGACCGGCGGCAGGCCGACGTCGGCCTCGGCGGTGACGATGTGCTCGACGCGCAGGCCGGGGATGACGTGCAGGCTGCCGAGGCGGAGGTCTTCGTGGAGGTGGGCGGCGAGCGCGCGGGCGGTGGCGTGGCTGTCGAGCAGGATGACGGGGTCGGCGCCGGGCGCGGGGCGCGGGCGGCCGCCGCGCATCTCGTGGGCCACCTCGTCGTGCACGCGGTCCACGATGTCCTGGTGCAAGCGGAGGCCGGCCTCGAGGGTGTGGCCGATGCCGCCGCCGTCCACCGACCAGCGGGCGACGGCTTGCGCGCCCATCGACTGGTAGCGGCGGTCGTTGGTGCCGATCTGGAGGGCCTGCGCGGCGCCCTGGGAGTCTTCGTCGCCGCGCAGCAGCGCGAGGTAGAGCGCGCCCTGGCCGGCGTCGGGCGACTGGATGAGGAGGTCGTGGGTGTCGATGCCCGCGGCGAAGCGGTTGAACTTGCGCCACTGGCGGCTGAGCCAGTGGTGGTAGACGGTGGTGCGCACCTGGAGGCCGTCGCGCGGGCGGACCTCCCAGGCGAGGCTCGCCTGGGTGCGGCGCCAGGCCATGAGGTCCCGCGCCGAGGCGGCGTAGCGGCGGTCCGGGGTGGCGGCGAGATCGCCCGGGGTGAGGCCGAGGTAGGTCTCGTGGCTGCGCTCGTGGCCGAAGCCCAGCTTGGCCTCGAGGGCGTGGCCGTCCGCCGGGCGCCACGCGCCCTTGGCGAGCAGGTCCGAGCGCTGGAAGCCGGTGGGGCCGCCGGTGTCCAGCTCCTTGAAGCCGTCGGTGCGGAGGTGGATGCCCTCCACGAGCAGGCCGCGGGTGGCGTCCCCGGCGCCGGCCCAGCCGTGGGCCTTGCCCGTCCAGAACTGGCCGCCCGCGAGGTCCAGCCCGGCGGTGGGGGCGGCGGGCACGGCGCGGGTGCGCACGTTGATGGCGCCGCCGACGGTGTGGGGGCCGAAGCGCGTGGCGGCGGGGCCCTTGAAGACCTCGACGCCGACGAGGCGGGAGGACATCGGGAAGTAATAGGCGGCCGGCGCGGCGTACGGCGCGGGCGCCATCAGCACGCCGTCCTCCATCAGCGTGATCTTCGCGCTGCGGTCCGAGGATGCGCCGCGGATGCCGATGTTGGGGCGCAGGCCGAAGCCGTCCTCGGTGCGGGTGGTGACGCCCGGCACCTGCGCGAGCACACGCTCGATGTCGTTGTACTCGAAGCGCTCCAAGGTCTCGGCGTCGAGCACCTGGGCCGAGCCGGCGACGCGGGTGCCGCCGCGGCTGTCGGTGATGAGGATGGTTCCCGGCACGTCGGCCGGGGGCGGCGCGTCGGCGGCCGGGGGCGGCGCGTCGGCGGCCGGG
>JBEIVK010000330.1:0-4870 GCA_040373935.1 Alphaproteobacteria bacterium | reverse complement strand
TTCATCGCCTGGCTCCGCAAGCGCCCCCCGGCCCCGCTCAAGGACTGGGTCTGGGACAGCCGCCGCGCGCTCGCCGTCCAGGGCAGCGGCCACGGCTTCCGGGTCGCGATGGTGGAGGCCTTCTCCAACTTCGCACGGCAGATGCCGGATCACGGCATCCAGGTCGTCATGTTCACCCACAGCAGCGCCGACGTCTGGGCCTCCCTCGTCCGCGCCCTGTGGGGGGCCGGCCTGCAGGTCAAGGCGGCGTGGTACGTGCTCACCGAGACCAACGCCGGCGTCCGCGACGCCAACCTCGTGCAAGGCACCACGCTCCTCGTGCTTCGCAAGCGCCTCGGCGCCGCGGAGGGCTTCACCGGCCGCCTGGACCGCGCGGTCCGCAAGGCCGTGGAGGCCCGGATCACCAGCCTCCAAGCCCTCGAAGACCCGGCCGCCCCCTCCTTCTCGGACCTGGACCTCATCCAAGCCGGCTACGCCGCCGCCTGCGAGGTGTTGACGGGCTTCGGCGCCCTCGACGGCGTCGACGTGCGCACGGACGTGCTCCAGCCCGACCCGCCGCCGCCCCCGCGCGCCCGCAAGGCCGCCCCGGCCCCGGCTCCGGCCGGCCCTCCCAGCCGGCAATCCCTGGTCGAAGGGCTGCTTCACCGTGCGGGCCAGCACGCCTCCGAGCTCCTCGTCCCGGCGCGGCTGCGCCCCGAGCGCCGCAACGCCCACCGCGGCGACCTCGACGCCACCGAGATCTGGAAGGCGCTGGATCCGGTCGAACGCTTCGTCGTGAAGGCCCTCGACGCGGAGGCCGACGGCGCGCGCAAGCTCGGCACCATCATGGAGCTCGCCAAGCTCTTCAACGTGCAAGACTGGCGCGCCCTCCTGGGCAGCACGGGCGCCAACGACGCCCGGCTCTGCACCGCCGCGCAGTTGGGCGCCCGGTCCCTCTCCACCACCGCGCAGCCCCCGGCCGCCGCGACGCCGGAGGCCCGCCTCGCCGCGGGTCCCCTGCGGCACGCGCTCTACGGCGTGCACCTCGCCCGGGAGACCGACGATCTCCAGAAGGCCCTCCGGTTCTTTGCGCAGTCCACCCCCGACTACTGGGCCCGCCGCCCGCTCATCCAGGCCCTGCTCGAGTTCATCGGCCTCGTCCGCTCCCCAGAGCGCGCCGCGGAGGCCGAGTTCGCCGCGGCGCTGGCGGGCGCCGTCCGGAACCACCGCCCCACATGATCGGCCGGCACTCCACGCGCAGCGGCGGCGGGCTGGGCCCCTCGTGGCTCGCCACGGCGCTCGTCGGCGCCGCGTCCTACGACCGCATCGCCGGCTATTTCCGCAGCTCGATCCTTGAGTTCGCGGAGGAGGGCTACGCCGCGGTGGCCGGCCGCGTGCGCGTCGTCTGCAACGCAGACCTCGACCCGCGCGACATCACCAGCGCCAAGGCGGCCGCGACCGGCCTCCGCCGCAACTGGAACGCGGAGCCCCATCCCATCGACGCGCCGGGCGCGCGCACCCGGTACGAGCGCCTCGCGGACCTGCTCGCCACCGGGCGCTTCGAGGTGTGGGTGTTGCCGCAGCGCGCCCTGGGGCTCGTCCACGGGAAGGCCGGGGTCATCCGCTACACGGACGGTCGGGTGCGCGCCTTCCTCGGCAGCGGCAACGAAACCCGCCAGGGCTTCACCGACAACTACGAGCTGCTGTGGGAGGACGACAGCCCGGCCGCGGCGGATTGGGTCCAAGCCGAGTTCGACGCCCTGCTCGCCCACCCCGACATCCGCCGCCTGGACGACGCGGTGCGGGAGGCCGTCGAGTCCACGCTGCGCACGCGGCGGGTCCCGCTCGCCGCCTGGGAGCCCGCCAAGGCCCCGGGCGCGCCCTTCGCCGAGTCTCCGCTCGAGCGGGTCGGCGTGGGCCTGATGCCGCACCAGAAGTCCTTCGCCGGGCAAGTGGTCCGCGACGCGACCGTCTTCGGCGGGGCGCACTTCATCCTCGCCGACGAGGTGGGTCTGGGCAAGACGATCCAGCTCGGCATGGCGGCGGCCCTGCTGAGCCTGCAGCGGCGGGAGCCGGCGCTGATCCTCACGCCCAAGAACGTCGCGATGCCCTTCTCGGGCGACCTGTGGAACCTCCTCGGCCTCCCCAACGCCGTGTGGACGGGAGACGCCTGGATCACGGAGGACGAACGCGCGACCCCGGGCGAAATCGACGCGGCGCCGCGCCAGCTCGTCATCGTCCCGACCAGCCGAATCCTCGCTGACACCGCCGAGATCCCTCGCCTGCTCGAGCGCGAGTGGGCGTGCGTGGTGCTCGACGAGGCCCACCGCGCCCGCACCAACCAGACGGCCCGCGCCGCGGGGTCCGCCAACAGCCTGCGCCGCTTCCTGGAGAAGCTGGCCCGCAAGACCCCGTCCCTGCTGCTCGGCACGGCGACCCCGGTGCAGCTCGACCCGCAAGAGCTCTGGGACCTGCTCGACCTCCTGCAGATCAGCGCCGCCGCGGGCACCGACCGGGGCCGGGTGCTGGGCACGCCGCAGGCCAAGTGGCGGGACAGCGCGGCGGCGCTGCGGGTCGCGGCCGGCGAGCGCATCCCGGACGACACCGCCATCACCTGCTTCCAGTGGCTCTGCGATCCCTTGCCGCCGCGGTGGGAAGCGCCCGGCGACCGGAGCCGCGTCCTGGCGGACATCTGGCGCGCGTTGGGGGATCTCCCGCCGGCCACCTGGCACGTCCACCCGCGGGACATCGACAAGATGCACCCGGGCATCCAACACGACATCCGCCGGAACGCCGCCGAGATCGTCCGCCACCACAACCCCATCATCCGACACGTCATCAAGCGCACCCGCGACGGCCTCGCCCAAAACCCGGCGATGGCGGGCTACCACCGCCTGCTGCGGCGCATCGAGGTGGACACACGGGACATCGCGCTCCGCATGGACGCCGCCATCGCCGACGCCTACGAGGCGGCGCGGGCCTTCGGCAAGGTCATCGCCCGCCGGACGCGCGGCGCCGGCATCCTCCAGACCCTGCTGCTGCGCCGCGTCAGCTCCTCCCTCGCCGCCGGCCGGCGGACCGTCGACAAGCTGCGCGCGGCGCGAGCAGACACCGAGGGCGAGTCCGAGGACCTGTCGCCCTCCACCGTTGCGCTGTCCCCCTCGGAGCGGGCGGCCCTCGAAGCCGCGCGGGACGCCCTCGACGCCTGCCAGATGGAGGACCCGAAGCTCGACGCCATCCGCCAAGCGCTCAAGGCCGAGGCCGAGGGCGGCGACGGCTTCCAAGACCGCGGGTGCATCCTGTTCTCGATGTACTTCGACACCGTGGCGTGGCTGGCCGACCAGCTCTCCGCGGAGCAGCCGGGGCTGCCCATCGGCGTCTACGGCGGAGGCACGCGGTCGTTCATCCTCGAAGCCGGGGGGCGGGTACCCGTGTCGCGGGAGGCGCTGGTCAAGCGCATCGCCGCCCGGACCGTGCGCGTGCTCGTCGCGACCGACTCCGCATCCGAAGGCCTGAATCTCCAGGAGCTGAGCGCGGTGATCAACGTCGACCTCCCGTGGAACCCCGCCCGGCTGGAGCAGCGGGTCGGGCGGGTGAAGCGCATCGGCCAAGCCGCCGATCGCGTGAAGGTCCTCAACCTGCGCTACGAGGGCTCCGTCGAAGACGAGGTCCACCAGCGCCTGAGCGAGCGCCTGCAGGACGTCCACCGGATCTTCGGCGACATCCCCGACCACCTGGAAGACGTGTGGGTCGAGGCCGCGCTGTCCGGCATCGAAGAGGCCGCGCAGCAGCTGTTCAAGGTGCAGGCCCGGCCGCCCTTCGCCGCCCGCTACGACGACACGGTCGACACCCGGGACTGGGATCAGGCGACGCAGACCGTCGCCCTGGCGCAGGTGCAGGAGGCGCTGCTCCAGCCGGCCGTCCCGCGCCCCCCACGACGGGCCTGACGCCCCGCCGGCCCGATGCCCCATCCCGGCGCGCCGGCGGCGGTGGCGGGGCGGAGGGCCGCCCGCACGGTCGGCGGGGCCGCGGCGGGCTATATCTCAAACCCATGGTGTCGACGTTGTACGAATGGCTGCATGGTGCGCGCGGGTCGCCAAGGCCACCGTTCCGCCATGTCCCGCCGTCCCACCGCTCATCCCCAGCTCCGCGCCATCGGCGCCCGGATGAAGTCCGTGCGTGAAAGCGGCGGATGGACGCAGGAGCAGCTCGCGGAGGTCATCGAGGTCACGCCGCACACGGTGAGCCAGTACGAGCGCGGCCAACAGTCGCCTCGGCTCACGACGCTCCTGCGCATGGCCGCCGCCCTCGGCGTGCCGCCCAGCGCGCTGATCGACGTCGACCTCCCCGCGCCGGTCGCGAAGGCCCCGCCCGAAGCCACCGAGCTGCTGGCCGTGTACCGGGCCCTGTCCGAGGCCGACCGGCGCCTCGTCGACAACATCGTCCGGGACGTCGCCTCCGTGCGGCGGTAGCGCCAGCGCCTCAGCCCCACCGCCGCTCCGGCCCCCCGCGCGGCCCCTTGCGCAGCGGCTTGCGGTGCGCCGCGATCAGCAGCCGCACGAGCCGATACCGGTGCGGCCGGTACGGCTCCAGCAGCGCCTCCATCCGCGCGTCGTCGGCGTCCGGCTCGCCCACCAGCGCGCGCCCCACCTGCCCGGGCAGGTGCAAGTCGCCGCGGATGAGCGTGTCCGGGTCCCCCAAGGCCGTCGCCCGCACCTGCCCGGTGGTCCACGGCCCCACGCCGGGGATGGCGTCCAGGCGGGCATCGAGCGCGTCGGCCGGCCAGTCGTCGAGCCCCGCCGCCTCGACCGCCACCCGCCGCAGCGTGCGCCCGAGCCGCGGCAGGATGCCGAGCTGGTCGAAGCGCCACGCCGCGGCGCCCGCCACATCC
>JBEIVK010000275.1:0-5484 GCA_040373935.1 Alphaproteobacteria bacterium | reverse complement strand
CGGCGGCGGCGGAGCACGAGGGCCGGCAGGGCCAGCAGCAGCGCGAGCGCGGGGGACGGCGCGGCGGGCGCGACGGTGCAGCCGCCCTTCACGTCGTCCGGGTCCAGGCCGGCGTCGTCCGGGTCCAGGCCGGCGTTGCCGCCGTTGCCGCCGGTGGAGGCGGCGTCGGCGCCGCTGCAGTCTTGGTCGATGCCGTCGCCGGGGGTGTCGGTCCCCGCCGGGTTCACGACGGCGCGGAAGTCGTCGCAGTCGGTGTTGTCGGTGACGTGCCGCCGCGGGAGGTCGCAGGCGTTCGTGGGGGCGGCCGGGTCCCCGAAGCCGTCGCCGTCGCGGTCGTAGTAGACGGTGGTGGTGGTGGACTCGTCGACGGAGGAGTCCCCGTCGTCGGCGCGGCCGTCGCAGTCTTCGTCGGCGTTGGCGGCGTCGCAGACCTCCTGGCCGGCGGGGCTGATGTCGGCGCGGGTGTCGTCGCAGTCGGTGTTGTCGAGGACATGGCCGGCGGGGAGCGCGCAGGCGCCGGTGGGGGAGGCGGCGGCCCCGAAGGTGTCGCCGTCGGCGTCGGCGTAGAAGGTGAGGAAGCTGGCGACGGCGACCGTGGGGTCGGCGTCGTTGACGAGGCCGTCGCAGTCTTCGTCGGTGTTGGCGGCGTCGCAGACCTCGGCGGCGAGGGGGTGGATGTCGGCGCGGGTGGGGTCGCAGTCGGTGTTGTCGACGACGAAGCCGGGGTACATGTCGCAGGAGTTGAGGACATCCGCCGGGTCGCCGAAGGCGTCGCCGTCGCTGTCGCCGTAGGTGGTGATGAAGCCGGTGGGGCTCGTCGAGGAGTCCAGGTCGTCTGCGCGGCCGTCGCAGTCCTCGTCGGTGTTGGCGGCGTCGCAGACCTCTTGGGCGCCGGGGTAGATGTCGGCCCGGGTGTCGTCGCAGTCGGTCGCCGAGACGGCGGTGCCGGGCGTGCCGGGGCAGACCAGGAAAGACCAGCCCATGCCGAACCCGTCGCCGTCGGCGTCGAGCCGCCGGTAGACCGGGCCGCCGATGCCGGGGTTGGTGTCGTCGCAGTCCTGGGTGGTGGTGCTGTTGCCGCCCACGATGAGGCCGTCGCCGTCGGCGTCGGAGTAGCCGTGGTGGATGAGCACGAGGCCGGCGTCGGGGAGGGCCGATGTGTCGTAGCGGTAGCTGCCGACCAGGATGTCGTCGCGGCCATCGCCGTTGACGTCGCCGGCGCCTGCGGAGGCCCAGCCGAAGAAGTCGTTTTGGGCTCCGCCGTACCACCGGTTGGCGGGGAGGGCCGAGAGGCCGCTCGCCGAGCCGTGGTAGAGGCTGGCTGAGCCGACGTAGACGAAGATTCCGGGGTAGCTTCCTACGTGGTAGCCAGGCTCGCCGATGACGACGTCGCTGTAGCCGTTGCCGTCGGTATCGCCGGCGTGCACGGCGGAGCGGCCGAAGTAATGGGACCCCGACGTGCCGGTGAGAACGCGGTCGGCGACCGGGTCAACGCCGGAGGGCGACCCGTGGTAAATCGACACCACGCCGGTCGACCCCGCGGCGGGGCTGGTCTGGGAGGCGATGAGGATGTCGTCGTAGCCGTCGCCGTTGACATCTCCGGCGCTGGCCACGTTCACGCCGAAGAACGCGCTGGCGATGGTCCCGGTCAGGGTCAGCTGCGGGGTTGCGGAGAGCCCGCTCGCCGACCCGTGGTACAGCATGACCCGCCCCGCGTAGGAGAGGGAGCCATCGTCGTACCCGTAGGCGCCGATGAGCACGTCGTCGTATCCGTCGCCGTTCACATCGCCGGCGCCCGCCACCGCAGAGCCGAGGAAGTCGTCGGGCGCCGTGCCCGTGAACGCGGCGTGGGCCGTCGTGGACACGCCGCTGGCAGAGCCGAGGTGCACCGTCGCGCGGCCCGTGGAGCTCGCGTGGTCGGGTGAGCCGACGATGATGTCGTCGTAGCCGTCCCCGTTGATGTCTCCGGCTCCCGCGACCGTCCCGGCGCCGTCGAAGGCTGCTGCCCCGTAGATGGTGGTGGTCGGAGAAGACGACACCCCCGCGGCCGAGCCATGGTGGACGAACGCCGCGCCGCGGTCCGTGCGGCCGGTGGTGTCGATACCGGGCGCGCCGATCACCACATCATCAAAACCGTCGCCGTTCACATCGCCCGCGCCGGCGACTCCGTGTCCGAGCCGATCGGACGAGACCGTGCCCGTGACGGTGGAGCTGGCGGTGGAGGAGATCCCGGTGGCCGAGCCGTGGTGGATGTACACGCGTCCGAGGCTGTTCCACCACGAGGCGACGATGATGTCGTCGTACCCGTCGCCGTTGACGTCGCCCGCACCGTCCGTCGCAGTCCCGAGCCACTCGCCCGCCATCGTGCCCACCAGAGCCCGCGACGCTGTGCTCAACACCGGGTCCACCGTCACCGGGTAGACGGCGCCCCGCGCGTCCACCTGCACGACGAGCGCGTCCCCCTCGACGCCCAGCCGGGCGGGAAGGGCGGCGCCGTCGGCCCCCCAGGCCACCGGGGCGGAGAGGTCCCAGGGGTTGCCCGCAGCGTCGCGGAGGGTCGCGCCGTCGCCCGCGGCGTCCACGCGGACGGCCCCCGCGACGTCCACGCGGAAGGTGAGGTCTCCCGCGCCGCCCGCGGGCGGGGCCGCCACCGTCCAGCCAAACTCCAGCCCGCCGTCCAGGCCCACCCACCAGGCCGTCACGTCCCCGTGGATGAACTCGAGGCGCTGCACGCATTCCCCGCCGGCCGCGGGGGCCGTGACGCACGCCCCGAGGGTGGGGGCGGCCGGGCCGACGGCGGCCTCCGCGCCGCGGGACCCCCAGGACGAGAACTGGAGCACGAGGGGGTCGCGGGCGTCGGGCCCGCCGAGGCTGACGCCGTCGGCGGTGAACAGCGCGACGGCAGCGGCCCCGGGCACCGCGAACGCGAAGCCGTCGCTGTCGCTGTCGCCGTCGGCCAGGATGGGCTGCGCGTGGGCGGCCATCCGCGCCTCGGCGTCGACCCGCCCGCCGGCCTCCGGCCCGGAGGCCTCGGGGGCCTTCGCCTCGACGGCGGGCCGCTCTGCGGCGCCGGAGTCCACCGCGCTGGGGGCGCAGGACAACAGGAGGCTGGACGGCAGGAGAAGCAGCGCGGTGCGGGGCATGGGGGCTCCGGGGCGGACAAGGGACGAGCGAGGAGGGGGCGCGGGCCCGCTGCGCTCGCGACCGCGCTCCAGAGCCTCGGGGCCAGGGGCGGCCACGAAGAACAGGAGGGGGAAGCCAGAGCTGGGGGCCCGACGAGGACGCGGTGCCGGGAGACAGCCGCGCCCGGAGGGCGGACGTCGTCCGGGGGTATCGTTCGGCCTGTCGCACGACCACGGATGGAGGCGTCCCTGTAAGATCCCGGTGAGCCGGCGCGGGCCGGTGGGCCTGGGGCAGCCGCGCCGCGCGGGGTGCCGAGCGGGTGCGGCCGTCCGCGGCGGGAGAGGAAGGGGGCGTTACGGGGGAAACCTTGGTTTCCCCTGTCCTCAGAAAATGGGCTTGCGGGACCGGGCGGCGCGCCGTGCGCGGGGGAGGGCGAGCAGCGCGGCTAGCGGGGCGAGCGTGAGTAGCGGCGGGCCGCCGTGGGTGGCGCAGGCGCGGCTTTCGGCGCCGGCTTGGGGGCGGACGAAAAATGAGGGGCCGCCCCATACACGGGTGCCGTCGTCGAGGAGGAGGTCGCGGGCGCCGACCGGGGCATCGGGGCCGACGACGACGGTGGCGGTGAGGGTGGGGCCATCGGCGGTGAGGGATTCGACGTAGACGCCGGGGCCGAGGTCGAGCAAGAGGGGGGCGCTGGCGGGCGGCGGGCCGGAGAGGGTGAGGGTGAGGGTTCCGCGGGCGCCTTGCCCGAGGGCCGTGGGCCGGACCGCGCGGACGTGGGGGGCGGTGCCGTCGCCGCGGACGGTGAAGGCGCCGGGGAGCGGAATGTCGACGCCGCCGCTGGTGAGGAGCGGGCTGCGGGCGCCGGGGGCGGCGTCGGGGGCGACGCGGAGGGTGAGGGTGGCGTGGCCGACGTCGCGGACTTCGATGGCGTCGACCGTGATGCCGGGGCCGGGCTGGAGGGTGGGCTCGCCGTCGACGAGGAGGAGGTGGGTGCCGGTGAGGGTGACGCGGAGGGTGTCGCCGGGCCAGCCGTGGTCGGGCTCAAGGGGGCCGGCGGTGGGGACGGCGGCGTCGAGGGTGAGGGGAGCCGAGAGATCGCCTTCAACGCCGCCATCGGGGCCGGCAAAAATAGCGGAGACGGCGTAGGTGGGGGCCTCGCCCGCGAGGGCGACGGTGGCCTCGGGCGCGGCGCCGACGCGCTCGGCTGGGGCGCCGTCCCGGTAGATTTGGTGGGCGAGCACGGGGTAGCGGCTGGTGGGCAGGTCCCAGGCGAGGGCGACGCTGCGGGCGCGCACGCGGCCTTCGGGGCCGAGAAGGCTGGTGGGGGCGGGCAAGCGGACGGTGAAGGTGGCGGGCGGGGTGAGCGCCGTGTTTTCGCCGTCGGTCACGGCGACGGACCAGGTGACCGCGGTGCCGGGCGGCTGGGCGGGGATGGCGGCGGTGAAGGTGTCGTCCGCGCCGGGCTCGAGGGGGAGGGCGCCGCTGTCGGTGGGGGTGGACCAGGCGAGCGCGCCGCTGACCGGGCCGGCGTCGTCCACCGCCCAGACGAGGACGTCGTAGGGGCCCGCCAGGTCGTCGGTGTCGACGGGGGCGCTGCGGACGGCGAGGCGCGGGGGCACCGGGTCCCCGTCGACGAGGAGGAGGTCGTCGATGACCCAGCCATCGAGTGCGACGGAGGCGTCGGTGTCCACGCGCAGGCGGACGTGGGAGAGGTCGTCCACGCCGGCGAGCGAGAACCACGCGCGCTCCCAGGCGCCGGCGGTGTCGGTGGCGACGAAGGGGGCGCCCTCCGCGGTGGGGAGCGGCGCCCAGGCCGCGCCGTCCCAGGCCTCGACGGTGCCGGCGTCGCCGTCGCCGAAGCGCGCCCAGTGGGCAAAGCCGAGGACGGGGCTGGCGAGGCCGCCGAGCGGCAGGGCGGGGAGCTGGAGCCAGTCCGTGGCGTCGTTCAGGGTGGGGCTGGCGAGGCCGGTGGCCCAGGCTGACGGGCCGTCCATGCCGGCGCCGGGGCCGTCCTGCACGGGGCCCCACGCCCATTGCAGGGTGTCGCCGCCCGGGATGAGGCCGCCGTCGTCGGCATCGAGGGGCGCGCGCCAGATCTCGACCGGCGCGGCCCGCGCGGGCCCGGCGACGGTGACCAGCACGGCGGCGCAGGCGGCGGGCCTCATTCCGCGACCTCGTAGCGCACGCGGATGGCGGCGCCGGCGGGGGGCGCATCCGCAAAGACGAGCGTGGGCGGCGCGGACTCGACGGCCCAGCCGCTGTCCAGCGGCGCGCCGTCCAGGCTCACGCGCACGGTGGCGGGGCGCGGGCGGGCCTGCAGCGGGAAGCGCGTGGGGTATTCGGCCGCCTCGACGGCGAGGG
>JBEIVK010000024.1:0-15412 GCA_040373935.1 Alphaproteobacteria bacterium | reverse complement strand
GTCCGGCGTGGCGGCGGCGCGCTTCCACCTCGGCGCGGGAGATCCGTCCGCGGCGCTCGACGCGCTGGCGGGCGTGCCCGTGCGCACCTGCGACGCGCGGGTGCTGGAGGCAGAGGCCCGACTGCGCCTGGGCCAGCCGTCCGAGGCCCGGGCCGCGGCGGAGGCGGCCCGCGAAAAGTGCCCGTCGGACGACCGCCGCTGGCCCCGCTTGTTGCTCCGTGCCCGCGCCTCCGAGGGCGACGCGACCGTCGCGGACGAGCTGGAGCGCGCCATCGCCGCCGCCCCAGAGGACGTCGGGCTGCGGCGCCTGTTCATCCGGCTGATGCGCTTGCGGGACGGGCCGCGGGTGCAGCCTCACCTGGAGGCCCTCGCCGGCGCCGGCGTCGCCACCCCCGCGGAGGCCGCAGACCTCGCGCGCCTCGCCGAAGGGCTGCCCTTGCTGCCGGAGCCGCGATGAGCGCGCTGCCTCCGGCAGCAGAGGCGGCCCTGGCCCGCACCCGCTGCTGGGACGCCGAGGTCGAGGCGCTCTACGCGGAGACGGGCGTGCCGCGGGCCGACGCCGCCTTGCAGAACCGCGCCGAGCTGCGCGGGCTGCTCTCGTTCATCGTGCGGCACGACATTCAGAGCGTCCTGGAGCTGGGCTGCTGGACGGGCGCTCTCTCCCGCTGCTTGCACGCGGCTTTTCCCCACCTGCGCCTCGCCGTGGCCGACGACGGCTACGTGGAGGGGCTGGGCTTGCCCTGGGCGCCGAGCCCGGCGGCGGCGCGGTTCCGCGGCCGGGTCGGCACGCCGGAGTACGCGGCCTTTCGCGCCGCCCTGGGCCGCGTGGACCTCGTCTTCATCGACGCGGACCACCGCTACGCCGCCGTGCGGGCGGACTTCCTGCGCGAGCAGGCCGCGCCCCACCGCTTCCTGGCGCTGCACGACATCACGGGGGCGAACCGGCACACCCGCGGGGTGGCCCGCCTGTGGCGGGAGCTGCCGCCCGGCCACACCGCGGCGCTCGTGCGCCCGATGGAGGAGCTGGGGCGCCCGTGGAGCGAGATGGGCATCGGCTTTTGGAGCGCGGCAGAGGCGCCGATGGACTTCGGGCCCCCGGCCTGGCCCCCCGGCCGGGGCGGGTGAAGGAAGGGGGCGTTGCGGGGGAAACCTTGGTTTCCCCTGCCCCATGCCGACAAAGGCCGGCCGCGCTCAGCCTTCGTCGTCCCCGGCGGGGGCCGCGGCATAGAGGCGCGCGAGCTCGGCGTCGAGGGCCTTCGCCTCGTCCTTGGAGAGCCCGCCGAACAGCGTGATGACGGCGTTCAGGCGGTCCCGCGTGATGTCGCGGCCGAGCAGCTCCATGGACTCGAAGAGCGGGAGGGCGCTGGGGCGGCCGGCGATGGCGAGGAAGAAGGGCTTGACGAAGTTGCGCAGCTTCTGGGCCGTCTTGTCACAGAGGCCGCGCATCTCGGCCTCGATGGCGCCCTTTTCCCATTCGGGCATCGCGGTGAAGCGCGCGACGGCGAAGTGGAAGTCGCGCACGATGCCGGCCCGCGCCGACTCGGGGCCAAAAGCCGCGGCGTCGAGGGGGACGAGGTGGGTGAAAAGGTAGTCGGCCAGGGGGAGGACGTCGGTGAAGCGCTGCGTCCGGGGGCGGATGAGCGGGACCAGCTTCTTCAGGAAGTCCCGGCCGCGCCAAGCCAGGGCGCGGTCCAGGAAGGCGTCTTCGTCGAGGCGCTCGCGCAGCCAGCGGCCGTTGAGCCAGGACAGCTTGGGCACGTCGAAGACGGGGCCGCCGAGGGAGATGCGGTCCAGGTCGAAGTGGGCGACCATCTCGTCGAGCGAGAACAGCTCGCGCTCGTCGGGCATCGTCCAGGCCATCATGCCCAGGTAGTTGAGCAGGCCCTCCGGCAGATAGCCCTGCTGCTCGTACCAGAGGAGGGACGTCGGGTTTTTGCGCTTGGAGAGCTTGGACTTGTCCGGGTTGCGCAGCAGCGGCAGGTGGCAGAGCTGCGGGGGCTCCCAGCCGAAGGCCGCGTAGAGCAGCAGGTGCTTGGGGGCGCTGTTGATCCATTCTTCGCCGCGGATGACGTGCGTGATGCGCATCAGGCGGTCGTCCACCACGTTGGCGAGGTGGTACGTGGGCAGGCCGTCGCTCTTGAGCAGGACCTGCATGTCCACTTGCGCCCAGGGGATGCGGATCTCGCCGCGGAGGCGGTCTTGGAAGACGCAGTCGCCCTCGCGCGGGACCTTGAGCCGCACGACGTGGGGCTCACCGGCGGCGGCGCGGGCCGCGCTCTCGCTCCCGGACAGGCCGAGGCAGTGGCCGTCGTAGCCGAGCCCGGCCTCGCCGGCGGCCTGGCGGGCGCGCAGGGCCTTCAGCCGATCGGACGTGCAGAAGCAGCGAAAGGCGTGCCCGCTGTCGAGCAGGCGCTGGGTGTGCTCCTGGTAGATGGCCGAGCGCTCGGACTGGCGGTACGGCCCGTGCGGCCCGCCGACATCGGGCCCTTCGTCCCATTGCAGGCCGGCCCAGCGCAGGCTGTGGAGGATCATCCGCTCCGAGGCGCGCGTGGACCGCACCTGGTCCGTGTCCTCGATGCGGAGGATGAACTCGCCGCCCTGGCTCTTCGCGAAGCAATAGTTAAAAAGCGCGACGTAGGCGGTGCCGACGTGCGGGTCTCCCGTCGGCGACGGGGCGATGCGGGTGCGGACGGTCATGGGCGACTCCGGGCCCCGCCGTCTAATGCGGCCGCGGGGGCCGCTCCACCCGGTTGAGCGGCAGGCCAGGCGGGGGCCCAACCAGCTCATGGAGTTGGATGCTGTGGTTTCCCTGGATGGGGATGCGGCCGAGGACGGCGGCCCGCGCCCGTGAGCGCCGGGCCGCGACGTCGGTGAGCAGGACCCGGCCGCGGTGGGCGGAGAGGTTCATGAGCCAGCGGGCGAGGTAGAACGGGCCGGCGAGCTCCCATCCCTCGGCCGGCCGCCCGGTGTCCGGGCGCAAGCGGGCGACGCCGGGGCACACACCCGCGGCGAGGCGGAACCCGCCGGCCATCGCCTCGGCCTGGAAGTCGAGCGCCGCGCGCACCACGCGGTCCAGCGTGCGCTCCAAGCCGGCGTCCGCCGCCCAGACGGCGAGCAGGCTGCCGCCGGCGCGCTCCCAGACCTGGCCGTCCTCGGCCTCCACGCGGGCGACCCAGCCGGCGAGCAGCTCCTCGGCGCTGCGGCGCGGCGAGGCGATGCTGCGCGGGGGCAGGGCGGCCTCGGCGGCCAGCACCACGACGGTGGTGGGGTGCGCGAGATCTTCGAGGCGCACGGGCGCCTCGCCCTTGGCGGCGGCCTCGGCGGCGGCGGCGGCGGCGCGCACGAAGGCCGCGAGGTCGGAGTGGGTGGCGCGGTGGCCCTCGCGGAGGACCACGCGCGTCAGCGCCTCCAAGAAGGCGTGGGCGTCGGGGAAGCGGTCTTCGGGGCGGCGCTGCAGCGCCTTCAGCAGCAGGCTCTCCACGTCCTCCGAGAGCTCCGGCCGGTAGCCCCGCGGGCTCGGCACCTCGGCGCGACGGACGCGGTCCAGGGTTTGGTCCCGCGTTTTGGCCTTGAAGAGGCGCTGCCCCGTGAGCAGCTCGTAGAGCACGATGCCGAGGGAGAAGAGGTCCGTGCGGCGGTCCAGCGGGCGGCCGTCCACCTGCTCGGGCGACATGTAGGCGTACTTGCCGCGGACGACCTTGTGCAGGGCCTTGCTCTGGAAGGCGGCGCGGCTGATGCCGAAGTCGGTGAGCTTGACCTCTCCGGCGAGCGAGCACAGGACGTTTTGCGGCGAGATGTCGCAGTGGACGATGCGCATCGGCGCGCCGTCGTCGGCCGCGCGCTCGTGCGCGAAGGCCAGCGCCTTGAGCACTTCGCCGGCGATGAAAAGCGCGAGCGGCACCGGGAAGGGCCCGAGGCTGCGCGCCTGGGCGATCAGGCGGGCGAGGTCGAGCCCGTGCACGAACTCCATCGCCATGAACAGCGTGTCGTCCGTGCGGTCCAGTTCGAAGACCTGCACGATGTTGACATGCACGAGATGCGTCGCGATGCGCGCCTCGTCCACGAACAGCCGCACGAACTCTTCGTCTTCGGCGAGAGACGTGAGCACCTTTTTGATGCAGACGATCTTCTCGAAGCCCGCGACGCCCTGCTGGCGCGCCCGCCAGACCTCGGCCATGCCGCCGGTCGCGATGGGCTCGATCAGATGGTACTTTCCGAAGACCTCCGGACCGGCCACGGCGACCCCCGCTGGCCTCCCATAGCGCGGCGGCGCCGCGCCTGCCCTCCCGACGCGGGCCCGTCGGCCCGCGTGCACGCCCGGCACCGCCCGGATAAACCGCGCGCTGAATGAACGCTCATTCAGGAGGCGCCGGCCCCGCGCTCCCGCGATCGGCCGCCGCCCCGCCGGAGGACAGATGGCCCAGCAGATCTCGAAGGTCGCCGTGCTCGGCGCGGGCGTCATGGGGCAGGGCATCGCCGCCCACCTCGCCAACGCCGGCGTGCCGTCCGTGTTGTTCGACGTCGTCCCCAAGGAGGGGCCGCGCAGCAAGCTGGCGGTCGACGGCATCGCCAACGCCGCCAAGCTGAAGCCGGCCGCCTTCTACAAAAAGGACGACGCGCGCCTCATCACGGCCGCCAACTACGAAGACGACGCGGCCCTGCTCGCCACCTGCGACCTCATCATCGAGGTGGTGGTGGAGCGCCTCGACATCAAGGCCAAGGTCTTCGACTGGGTGGCGAAGAACCGCCGCCCCGGGTCCATCGTCGCGTCCAACACCTCCGGCCTCAAGCTGGTCGACATGGCCGCCTCGATGCCCGAGGAGATGCGCCAGCACTTCCTCGTGATGCACTTCTTCAACCCGGTGCGCTACATGCGCCTGCTCGAGCTGGTGGGCGGCCCGGAGACGCGCCCCGAGGTGCTCGCGGCCGTGGCCTCCTTCGGCGAGAAGAAGCTCGGCAAGGGCATCGTCTACGCGAAGGACACCCCCAACTTCGTCGCCAACCGCATCGGCACCTTCGGCATCCTCTCCGTGTTCAAGCACATGGAGCGCATCGGCCTCACGGTCGAGGAGGTGGACGCGGTCTTCGGCCCCAACATGGGCCGCCCCAAGTCCGCCGTCTTCCGCACCGCAGACCTCGTGGGCCTCGACACGCTGGACCACGTCCTCGGCAACGTCTTCCACGGCTGCCCGGCCGACGAGAAGCGCGAGATGTTCCAGTCCCCGTCGTGGCTGAAGGCGATGATCGCCGAGGGCGCGCTGGGCGACAAGACGGGCAAAGGCTTCTACCAGAAGCAGCGCGGCGGCGGCGGCAAGGTCATCCTGGCCCGCAACCTGCAGACGGGCGAGTACGCGCCCTCCGCCAAGGTCAAGTTCAAGTCCACCGGCGAGGCCCGGAACTTCGACACCGCGGCCGAAAAGATGCGCATCATGGTCCGCGGAGAGGACAAGGCGGCCCAGCTCGCGTGGGCCTGCACCGCCGAGACCCTCATCTACGCGGCCAACCGCATCCCCGAGATCGCCGACGACATCGTCAACATCGACCGCGGCATGCGCTGGGGCTTCGCCTGGGACCTCGGGCCCTTCGAGAGCTGGGACGCGCTGGGCGTGCCCGAGACGGTCGCCCGCATGCAGGCCGAGGGCCACACCGTGCCGGCCTGGGTGGAGGCGATGCTCGCCAGCGGCCGCACCTCCTTCTACGCCCGCGACGCCGCGGGCCGCCTCACCTACTGGGACGCCGTGGCCGGCGGGGCCCGCCCGGTCCCGCAGAGCAGCGCCTGGCTCCTCGTCTCCGACGTCGAGGCCCGCGGCCCGGCCCTCCACACCACCGACACCGCCTCCCTCCACGACATCGGCGACGGCGTGGCGCTGCTGCGCTTCCACGGCAAGATGAACGCGATCGACGACAACGTCATCGCCCAGTACGAGCGCGCGCTGGACCTGCTGGACGCCGGCCGCTTCGAGGCCCTCGTCGTCGGCAACCAGGGCGGCAACGCCTTCTGCGCCGGCGCCAACCTGATGATGGTCGGCATGGCGGCCATGCAGGGCGCCTGGGACGAGCTGGGCGGCATGATCTCCCGCCTCCAGGGCGTCCTGCAGCGCGCCAAGTACAGCGACAAGCCAGTGGTGGCGGCGCCCTGGGGCCTCACGCTCGGCGGCGGCGCCGAGGTCGCGATGCAGTGCGCGCACACGCAGGCGGCCGGCGAGCTCTACATGGGCCTCGTCGAGGTGGGCGTGGGCGTCATCCCGGCCGGCGGCGGCTGCAAGGAGATGCTCGCCCGCTACCTGGGCGACATCCCCGAGGGCACCACCTACGACCCGAACCCCTTCGTCCAGGCGGCCTTCAAGAACATCGCCACCGCGCAGGTCGCCGTGTCGGCCGAGGAGGCCCGCGCGATCGGCTACCTCCGCCCGTCCGACCGCCTGACCTTGGACCCGGACGCCCTCATCGGCGACGCCAAGAAGGCCGCGCTCGGCCTCGTGCTGGCCGGCTACAAGGCGCCGCGCAAGCGCCGCTTCAAGCTGCCGGGCGCCTCCGGCCGCGCCGCCATCGAGCTCTTCCTCTACCAGATGCACGAGGGCGGCTTCGCCACCGACCACGACCTCACGGTGGGCAAGAAGCTCGCGTGGGTGATGACGGGCGGCGACATCCCGAACGGCACCGTCGTCGACGAAGACCACATCCTCACCCTGGAGCGCGAGGCCTTCTTGTCGCTGTGCGGCACGCAGGCCACCCAGGACCGCATCATGCACATGCTCAACACCGGCAAGCCGCTCCGCAACTAAGCCCGACGCATCGGAGGAACCCCCATGTCCCAGCAGAATCCCCGGGATGCCGTCATCGTCGCGGCCGTTCGCACCCCCGTCACGCGCGCCAAGCGCGGCGGCCTCAAGGACACGCGCCCCGACGACCTCATCTCCACCGCCATCCGCGGCCTCATGGCCCGCGTCCCCGGCTTCGATCCCGCCCTGGTCGATGACGTCGTCATCGGCACGGCCATGCCCGAAGGCGAGCAGGGCATGAACGTCGCCCGCATCGCCGGCATGGCCGCCGGCCTGCCCGCCACCGTCCCCGCGATGACCATCAACCGCTTCTGCTCGTCGGGGCTCCAGTCCCTCGCGCAGGCGGCGGCGTCCATCACGGCCGGCCACTACGACGTCGCCATCGCCGGCGGCGTCGAGTCGATGACGCAGATCCCGATGGGCGGGGACCGCCCGTCCCCCAACCCGGCGATCATGGCGGACAACCCTGGGCTCTACACGCCCATGGGCATCACCTCGGAGAACGTCGCCAAGCGCTTCGGCGTGTCCCGGGCGGAGCAGGACGCCTTCGCCGCGTCCTCCCACGCCAAGGCCGCCGCCGCCATCGCCGCCGGTCGCTTCGCCGACGAGGTCGTCCCCGTCTCCACGCGGGTCTACGACAACGGCGCCTGGAAGGACGTCACCATCTCCATCGACGACGGCGTGCGCGCCGACACCACCGTCGAGGGGCTGGCCGCGCTCAAGCCCGCCTTCGCCAAGGACGGCACGACCACCGCCGGCAACTCCTCCCAGATGAGCGACGGCGCGGCCGCCGTGCTGGTCGTGGCCCGCGAGGTCGCCCAGGCCCACGGCCTGCCCATCCTCGGCGTGCTGCGCAGCTACGCCGTCGTGGGCGTCGATCCCGACATCATGGGCGTCGGCCCCGCCCACGCCATCCCGAAGGCCGTCCAGAAGGCCGGCATCGCGGTGGGCGACGTCGGCGTCTTCGAGATCAACGAGGCCTTCGCCAGCCAGGCCGTCTACTGCGTGCGCGAGCTGGGCATCGACACCGCGAAGGTCAACCGCAACGGCGGCGCCATCGCGCTCGGCCACCCGCTCGGCTGCACCGGCGCCAAGCTCACCGCCAGCCTGCTCCACGAGATGCAGCGCACCGGCGCCCGCTACGGCGTCGTCAGCATGTGCATCGGCGGCGGCATGGGCGCGGCCGCGGTCTTCGAGCGCGAGGGCTGATCCGCCGGGCCCCGCCGCGGGCCCGACGCCGCGGCCCCCGGTCGGTGACGGCCGGGGGTCTTCGTGTTCGGGGGGCAGGGGGGCTTCGCCCCCCCGCTACGCCCCCCCTCGCGCGCGCGGGCCCCCGCCGCCGGAGCAGGAAGGGGGCGTTGCGGGGGAAACCTTGGTTTCCCCTGCCCCATCTCGAAAGCCCCGGACCACCGCTGCCCGATGCCGGGCCTCAGGCGAGGGCGGGCTCCGCGCGGGTGGGCAGGCGGGCGAGGAAGAAGACGAGGGCCGCCGCGATGGCGACGAGGGACCACCGCGCGATGTCCACGGGCACGAGGATGGCGCTGGTGCCGCAGCCGAGCACGACCATCGTGATCGCCACGGTGCGGGCGCGGGCCGGGATGGAGCGGCTCTCCCGCCAGGAGAGGATGACGGGCCCGGTGAAGCGATTTTCGAGGAGCATGCGCTCCATCCGCGGCGAGCTGCGCGCGAAGGCGGCGGCCGCGACGAGGAGGAAGACGGTCGTCGGCATGACGGGGAGAAGCGCCCCGATGACAGCGAGGACGAGCGATGCCCAGCCAAGGGCGAGCCAGAGGGCGCGGCGGATCGGGGAGAGCGGCATCGGGAGGTCTCCGGGCTGGAGGCGGCATCGGACCCGAGGGGGCGGGCCTTGACCCGAGCCGCGTGCGATCGCGGAGGTTCCCGTATCCGCCACGCCAACCGACCGCCCGGGGGCCGGTGCCGCTCAAGGGGGACGCCCCCCGCCCGATGGGGGGGCCCAACGGATACGAGGGCGCCCATGGATGCCGATACGCAGGAAATCGTCGACTACTTCCTCACGGAGTCCCGGGAGGCGATCGCGGAGGTCGAACCCCTGCTCATGGGGCTGGAGCGCACGGGCGGCGTGCCCGATCGCGCGACGCTGGACCTCATCTTCCGGCTCTTCCATTCGATGAAGGGCAGCGCGGGCTTCCTGGGCTTTGGGCAGATCGAGCGGGTGACGCACCACGCGGAGACGCTGCTCGACGGGGTGCGCAAGGGGCAGGTCCGCTTCTCGCCGGCGGTGGTGGATCTCCTCTGCCGCTCGCTGGACTTCTCGCAAGCGGCGCTGGCGGTGGTGGAGACGTCGGGCTCAGACGCCACGCTGGCGCAGCGGGCGGAGGACCTCGTGGCGGCGTTGTCGGCGGGGGAGCCGGCCCCCGCGCCCGCCCCGGCGTCGGTGCACTCCCCGGAGATCGCGGCGGCCCTCGCGCCCTTCGCGGCCTTCGCCACCGGCGGCGCGGCCGCAGCCCCGGCGGCGGCGCCCCCCCCGGCGGTCGACGCCGAAGCCCCGGCCGACTCTGAGGCTGGCACCGTCGAAGAGGACGATGGCGAGGCCGATCTCGCCGGCTTCTTCGCCAACCTGGAGGCGATGGTGGACGCCGGCGAGCAGGCGCTGATGCGCGTGCACGCGTCCACCTCGGACCCGACGAGCCTGGGCGCGATCCTCGCGGAAGCCGGCGCCGTGGCCTCGCAGGAGATCGACGCCGCGCTCGCCGAGCGCAACCGCAAGCTGGGCGAGGTCCTCGTGGACCGCGGCGCCGTCTCCCCCGACACCGTGGCCCAGGCGCTCGAGGTTCAGGAGCGCCGCCGCCACGGCGACGCAGAAGCGGCGCTCCACCTGCCCACGCCCGAGGCCGCCGCCGGCGCCGCCGCGTCGGCGGGGGAGTCCGCCCGCGGCCGGGCCGAGTTCCTCCGGGTGGACGTTCGCAAGCTCGATCAGCTCATGGATCTGGTGGGCGAGCTCATCATCGCCGAGACGGCGGTGGCGGTGGATGGCGCCGAAGACAGCGGCGACCGCATGCACAAGGCGCTGGTGCAGCTCAGCCGTGTCACGCGCGAGCTGCAGGACGTCGCGATGTCGCTCCGCATGGTGCCGATCGAGCCCACGTTCCGCAAGATGATCCGCCTCGTCCGCGACCTCTCCCGCAAGCAGGGCAAGGCGGTGGAGCTCATCCTCGAAGGCGAGGAGACGGAGGTCGACAAGGGCGTCGTGGAGGCCATCGGGGACCCGATCCTCCACCTCATCCGCAACGCGATCGACCACGGCCTCGAGCCGGAGGCGGCGCGCCTGGCCGCGGGCAAGCCCGCGGATGGGCGGCTCACCCTGTCGGCCAGCCAGCAGACGGGCGAGATCCGCATCGAGGTGCGCGACGACGGCCGTGGGCTGGATCGCGCGCGCATCCTCGCCAAGGCGCGCGAGCGCGGGCTGGTGCGCGGTGACGGCGCCGAGATGAGCGACAAGGACGTCTACGCGCTCATCTTCGAGCCCGGATTCTCGACGGCGGACCAGGTGACGGACATCTCCGGGCGCGGCGTCGGCATGGACGTCGTCCGCCAGAACATCGAGCGGATGAAGGGCCGCGTGGAGATCTCGAGCACGCCGGGCGCGGGAACGGTCGTGACGCTGCGCATCCCGCTCACCCTGGCGATCATCGACGGCATGCAGGTCCGCGTGGGCGCGAGCACCTTCATCCTGCCGATGGTCAACGTCATCGAGACGGTGGCGGTGAGCGCGAAGGACATCACGACGCTCTCCACCGGGCACGAGCTGGTGAAGCTGCGCAATCGCCTGCTCCCGGTCGTCCGGCTGCATGAGTTCTACGGCATCACCCCCGACAACCTGCGCATCGACGAGGGCCTGCTGGTGATCGTCGAGGACGGCACGGAGCGCCTGGCCCTGCTGATCGACGCCCTGATGGGCCAGCGCCAGACGGTCGTGAAACCGCTCACCTCCTACCTGACCGGTGCGCGCGGCCTCGCAGGGTGCACCGTGCTCGGGAATGGCGAGATCAGCCTCATCCTCGACGTTCCCAAGCTGATCCGGGACATGGATCGCGCGGCTTGACCTCGTAGGGTCATGTTCGCATGAAGGTTGGCCCCGCCGGTCCGAACAGAGAACTGCAACCCCCCGGAGATCCGATGCGACACGATCACTCCAGCGCCGAACCGGCCGAACCGACGAAGTTCCTGACCTTCGACGTCGGCACGGAGTCCTACGGCCTCGACATCCGCAACGTGCGGGAGATCATCGGGATGCAGTCCGTCACCGTCGTCCCGGATGTGCCGCCCTTCGTCAAGGGCGTCATCAACCTGCGGGGCAAGGTCATCCCGGTGATGGACGTGCGGTTGCGCTTTGGCCTGCCGGAGCGCGCCTGGGACGACCGCACCTGCATTGTGGTGGTGCACGTCGGCGATTGGCTGGTCGGCCTCATCGTCGACACCGTCTCCGAGGTCCTCGACATCCCCCCGGGCAACATCGAGCCGCCGCCGCCGGCCTTCGGCCGCGGGCCCCAGCACTTCCTCGCCGGCCTCGGCAAGGTGGGGGACCGCGTTCGCCTGCTGGTGGACGCCCGCGCCCTGCTGGGCGCGCCTGCCGGCACCGCGGCCACGCCCACGCACTGAGCCGGATACGGCCCTCCTTTCGCAGAATCCGTATGACAACCCCGAGGATGACGTCCATGGCTGCCCGCCCCGAACCCGCCGCCGCCCGCCCCAGCATCGAGCACCTGCCGGTCGCGGCCTTCACCACTGACGCCGCGACGCGCATCACCGCCTGGAACGCCGAGATGGAGGCGCTGACGGGCAAGAGCGCCGCCGACGTGATGGGCAAGCGGGTGTGGCAGGCCTTCAGCGCCAAGCGCATCACCACCGCGGTGGACGAAGCGGTGCTCTCCGGCGGAGACGCCGAGGGCGCGATCGAGCTTTCCGGGGGCGTCAGCCTCCCGCTGAAGGCGCGGCCCGCCCTCGACGAGCAGGGCGAGGTCGTCGGCGTGCAGGTGGTGTCCCTGCCCGCCCCGGTGGTGCAGAAGGGCAAGACCGACGGCCGGATGGAGAGCTTCCTCGCGGCGAGCCAGATGCCGGTCATGCTGGCAGACCACGACCTCCGCATCACGGCGATGAACCCGCAGCTGGTGTCGATGCTGGGGAAGTACGCCACGCGGATGCGCGAGGTCTTCCCCAACTTCGACCTCAACAACCTCATCGGCCAGAACATCGACGTCTTCCACAAGAACCCGCACCACCAGCGGCGCCTGCTCGGGGACGCGACCCGTCTGCCGCACAAGGCGAACATCAAGGTCGGCCGGCTGGAGTTCGGGCTGAACGCGATGGCGATCCGGGACAGCGAGGGCACCGTCATCGCCTACGCGGTGGAGTGGGCGGACTTCAACCCGCGCCGTGACTACACCGAGGAGGTCCAGCGCCTGCGCACGGCGATCGAGAACGGCCGCCTCGCGGACCGCGGGGATCTCGCGGCCCTCGACGAGTCCTTCCACCCGGCGATGCGCGACATCAACACCATCCTCGACGCCGCCACCGCGCCGCTCGCCGAGATTCGGGAAAAGCTGGCGCTCGCCGCCGATGGAGACCTCCGCGCCTACGTCCGCGGCGACTACGCGGGGGACCACGGGCAGCTCAAGGAGGCCGTCAACCAGGTGCTCACCTCGCTCAACGAGACGCTCGGGCAGGTGGCCGGCGCCGCCGCCCAGATCGCGAGCGGCAGCGTCCAGGTCGCGAGCTCGGCCCAGTCGCTGTCCGCCGGCGCGACGAAGCAGGCCGCGGCGATCGAGGAGATCACCGCCTCGATCAGCGAGATGACGGACCAGACCCGCAAGAACGCCGAAAACGCCAACCAGGCGAGCACGCTGGCCACCGCGGCCGGGGACATGGCGGCGCGGGGCGACGCCCAAATGAAGTCGATGCTCGCCGCCATGCTCGCCATCGACGAGGCGAGCCAGAACATCGGCAAGATCATCAAGGTCATCGACGAGATCGCCTTCCAGACCAACCTGCTCGCGCTCAACGCGGCGGTTGAGGCGGCCCGGGCCGGGGTGCACGGCAAGGGCTTCGCCGTGGTCGCCGAGGAGGTGCGCAACCTCGCCGCGCGCTCGGCCAACGCCGCCCGCGAGACCACCACGATGATCGAGGGGACGATCAAGAAGGTCAACCAAGGCATGGGAATCGCCAACGAGACCGCCCAGGCGCTGAGCCACATCGTGCAGTCGGTCCAGAAGGCGAGCCGCCTCGTCAACGACATCGCCACGGCCAGCAACGAGCAGGCGCTCGGCATCGAGCAGATCAGCGTCGGCCTGCGCCAAGTGGACCAGGTGACCCAGCAGAACACCGCCGGCGCCGAAGAGAGCGCGGCGGCGAGCGAGGAGCTGTCGGCGCAGTCGGCGCAGCTCCGGGAGATGCTCGGCCGCTTCCAGCTCGCCGAGGTGGGTGGGGACGACGGCGGCGGGGACGAGGCGGTGACGCCGGAGCTCCTCGCGGCGGTGCGCGCCTGGATGAACGGCCAGAAGAGCGACGTCAACCTCCGCTCCAACTCGTCGGCGCCCTTCCAGCGCGCGCCGAGCGCCAGCCGCGCGCCGAGCCCCAGCCGCCCGGCCAGCCCGGCCCGCGGCACCGGAAAGCCCGGCGGCTCCTCGCCCTTCGGCGATGACGACATGGGCCGCTACTAAGCGCTCCGCTCGCCGCTCGCGGCGCGTCCCTCCCCGGGGGCGCGCAGCCGCCGTTTTTGCCGAGTCGGGACCGGCGGGGCGCGATCTCGTGCCCCAGCAGCGTTCGCACTGTCTGGTACGCAAAGCCCTACAGGGGACGCACCGTGGACCGTATCGCTCGGCATGCACGCCTCGATGACGAACGCCCCCGTCGCTCCCAACATCAACATGGCGATGTCCGACGAGGAGTTCGCGCACACGGCCGCGCTCATCCGGGACCGCTTCGGCATCCATCTCGGGCCGCAAAAGCGCGCCATGCTGTCGGGGCGCCTCTACAAGCTCGTCCGGGAGAGCGGCGCGCGCAGCTTCTCCGAGTACTTCCGCGCCCACCTGCGGGACCCATCCGACGCGCTGCTGCTGAGCCTCGCCGACAAGGTGAGCACGAACCACACGTATTTCCAGCGCGAGCCCGAGCACTTCGACCACTACGTCCGGACGGCCCTGCCCGAGGTGACCGAGCGCCTGCAGCGGCAGGGCACCCGAGACCTCCGCATGTGGTGCGCGGCGAGCAGCTCGGGCGAGGAGCCCTACACCCTCGCCATGCTGCAGCGCGAGTTCTTCGGCCCGCGATGGGCTGAATGGCAAGCGGGACTGCTGGCGACGGACATCAGCGCGGACGTCCTGCAGATGGCCGCGGAGGCGCGCTACGCCACCGAGGGCGTGCGGCGGCTTCCGGCCCACCTGGTGGAGCGCTACTTCCAGCATCACCCGGACGGCACGAGCACGGTCGTCCCGGCGGTGCGCTCCGCCGTCACCTTCCGGCGCTTCAACCTCATGCGCCCGGAGTTTCCGTTCCGCGCCCCGTTCCAGATTATCTTCATTCGGAACGTGATGATCTACTTCGAAGAGGACACGAAACGCGCGCTCGTGGACCGCCTGGCCCGGGCCACCGCCCCGGGCGGCTGGGTCTACATCGGCCAAGCAGAGACGCTCCACGGCCTGGGGTCGCCGTTCCGCTCGGTGGCGCCGGGCGTCTACCAGAAGGCGTCCCCGTGAGCCCACTGCCCGCCCCCTCCGGGCGCCCGCCCGGCGCCGCGGGGCCCGCGGCGGACATCCTCGTCGGCATCGGCGATGTGGGCACCGGGGTGGGCCCCGATGCCTCCTTGATGACGATGGCGCTGGGCTCCTGCGTGGCCGTGGTCATCACCGACGCAGACACGGGCGTCATCGGAATGGTCCACGTCGCGCTCCCCGGCGGCCCGGGCACCATCCGCACTCAAGGCCTCGGCTACTACGCCGATACCGGGGTCGATGAGCTCCTCAGCCAGATGCAAGCGCGGGGGTTCCGGCCGTCCGGCCGGCGCTTCGCCGTGAAGCTGGTCGGCGGGGCCTCCATCCTCGACACCCAGAACACCTTCGCCATCGGGAAGAAGAACATTCTCGCCGTCAAAAAAGCGCTTTGGCAGCGGGGCCTCGGGCCCACCGCCGAGGACGTTGGTGGCAACATCTCCCGCACCGTCCGCGTGGACGGCCGCACCCAGACGACCCGCATTACCTCGCCGGGTCTGCCCCCCTGGACCCTCTGATGCCGGGACCGCGCATGCAAACTGTGCTCATTGTCGATGACTCCGCGTCCGCACGCATGATCGTCCGGCGCTGCCTCAAGATGGCCGGCATCGAAGCGGCCTCCGTGCTCGAAGCCGAGCACGGGCGCGCCGCGCTGGACCTCGTCCGGGCCCACACAGTGGACCTCATCGTGTCCGACCTCAACATGCCCGTGATGGACGGCCGCACCTTCATCCGGGACCTGCGGTCCTCCCCGCGCACCTTCCACATCCCCGTGGTGGTCGTGAGCAGCCTCGTGAACGACGGCGCCAACGACGACCTTCGCCAGATGGGCGCGACGCTCGTGCTGCCGAAGCCGCTGACGCCAGCCGGCCTCGCCCAGGCCAT
>JBEIVK010000431.1:0-3963 GCA_040373935.1 Alphaproteobacteria bacterium | reverse complement strand
CTCCCGCCCGACTTCGACCCCGACGCCCCCGGGGACGGCGACGGCCTCTACGGCCTGCCCTTCGCTCCGGAGGCCTGCGGCGTGCAGGTGCTGCCGGTGCCGTGGGAGGCGACGACGAGCTACGGCCGCGGGACGGCAGGGGCGCCCGAGGCCGTGCGCCTCGCGTCGCAGCAGGTGGACCTGCACGACCTCGACTTCGGCGCGTTCTGGCCGGCCGGCGTGGGGCTGCTCCCGCTGGATGCCGCGCTGGCCGCGCTGGGCCCCGCCGTCGAGGCGGACGCGCAGGCGGTCATCGCCGCGGGGGGCGTGGGCGAAGACGCCGCCGCCGCGCGCGTGGACGCCGCCTCCGCCGCGCTCAACGAGCGTGTGTACGCCCTCTCCGCCGAGGTGCTCGCCCGCGGGGCCATCCCCGGCCTGCTCGGCGGGGACCACAGCACCCCGCTCGGCCTGCACCGCGCGGTGGCCGAGCGCTTCCCGGGCGTCGGCTTCCTGCACATCGACGCCCACGCCGACCTCCGGCCCGGCTACCTCGGGTTCCGCTGGTCGCACGCGAGCATTTTCCACCACACGCTTCAGCTCCCCGGGGTGGCGCGGCACGTCGGCGTCGGCTGGCGGGACGTCGGGCGGGCCGAGCTGGAGCGCGTCGCGGCCGAGCGCGGCCGGGTCGTCCCGTTCTTCGACCGGGACCTGCAGCGCGCGATGGCGCGCGGCACGCCGTGGGTCACGCTCGTCGGGCAGATCGTGGACGCCCTGCCCCCGCTGGTCCACGTCAGCTTCGACATCGACGGCCTGGAGCCGGGCCTCTGCCCGACCACCGGCACGCCGGTCCCGGGCGGGCTCAACTGGGGCCAGCTGGGCGTGCTGCTCACCACGCTGGCCGAGCGCCGCAAGGTCGTGGGCTTCGATCTCGTGGAGGTCGGCCCCGCCGAGTGGGACGCGAACGTCGGCGCGCGGGTGCTGTTCAAGCTGGCGGGCTGCGCGCTGCGCAGCCACGATCCGGCCTGGCGCGCCGCGGACACGGGGCGCGGGCTCGGCCGGTGAGAGGCCCCGCGGGTTATCCTCGCGCCATCGGGTGAGGGCCGGACGTGGAGAACGAGCGCAGTCGCGAGATCAAGGTCGGCCTTTTCGCGCTCGGCCTGCTGATGGCCGGCGCGGTCACGCTGTTTTTGATCGGTGGCTCCTCGGATCTCCTGAAGGACCGCTACACCCTCCACGGGAGCTGGAAGGACGTCTCCGGGCTCAAGGAGGGCGCGGTGGTGCGCCTCGCCGGCCAGGACGTCGGCGAGGTCTCGGCGATCCGCTTCAGCGACGACCTCGGCGTGAAAGAGGTCTTCGTCGAGATGAAGCTCATGGACGAGTACCGCCCGCGGATCCGCAAGGACAGCGAGGCGCGCATCGACACCGTGGGCGTGCTGGGCGACAAGTACGTCGCCATCTCGATGGGGGACCCGTCGCAGCCCGAGCTGGACGACGGCGCCTGGATCAGCACCCGGCCGCCTCTCGACATCCTGGAATACACCAAAAAGCTGACGGGAATCCTGGAGAACGTCGAGAACATCTCGCGCAAAGTGGACTTGATGATCGGCAACGACCAGGAGGCCGCCGCGGCGAGCCTGTCCCAATCGCTCGCCCACGTCGAGTCCATCCTCAACGAGGCCAAGAACGGGAAGGGCCTGCTGCACGCGCTGGTCTACGACGAGGGCATGACGCGCAAGGTGGCGGTGACGCTGGGCAACCTCGAGGCGATGTCGGGGGACTTGCGGGACGCCACCCACGAGGTCCGCACCGGAGACGGGCTCGCCAACGCGCTCATCTACGCAGACGAGGGCAAGCAGCTCGCAAAGGACCTCGCCGAGCTGTCGGCGGCGATGGGGCAGCTCGCAAAAGACATCAAAAACGAAGAGTCGCTGGCCCACTCGCTCCTCTACGACCCGTCAAAAGCCAAGCTGGTGGACGACCTCGCCGCCACCGCCGCCGCCCTCAAGTCGACGTCGGAGTCGATCTCGCAGGGGGACGGCACCATCGGCCTGCTCGCGCGGGACCCCGCCCTCTACGAAGACCTCCGCGCCCTCGTCGGCGGTGCCCAGCGCAACAAGCTCCTGCGCTCCTACATCCGACGCACGGTCCAGGAGGGCGAGGCGGCCAACGCGAGCCCCTGGGCCCCGGCGCCGGAGTAGCGGGCGGCGATGGGCAACTTCCTCCGGCTTTTGTCGCCCCGGGCGCTCGCGACGGCCAACCGGCTGCGGCGGGCGAGCCGCGGGGAGCGATGGACGGTCGCGTTCTTCTCGCTGATCGGCGTCGGCTTCTGGCTGGGCCTGTTCGCGCTGTTTGGCTGGCTCATCGGCACCTTCTACGAGGTGGAGATCCTCGGCCCGCTGGTGGCGCCCTGGGTGCTGGAGATGGCGGTGCTCAGCCTGTTCGGGCTGCTCTGCTTCTCCAACATCATCACGGCCTTGTCCACGTTCTACCTGGCAGAAGACCTGGAGCTGGTGCTCTCGCTGCCCGTGTCGCGCGACACCTTCCACTTCGCGCGCCTCGCGGACACCATCATCCAGAGCTCCTGGCTGCTGGTGTTTTTCGGCGCGCCCCTCGCGGTGGCCTTCTGGCGGGCCTACGACGCGGGGCCGGTGTTCGGGCTCGCGCTGCTGCTCGTGATGCCCGGGATGGTGCTCATCCCCGCGGCCTTCGGGCTCGGCGTCGCGAGCACGCTCGTCCGGGTCTTCCCGGCGCGGCGGCTGCGAGAGGCGTTCGCGCTCGCCGGCGTGCTGCTGCTGGTGGTGGCCTTCGTGGCGCTGCGCGTGATGCGCCCCGAGCGCCTGATGGACCCGGACTCCTTCGAGAGCGTGGCGGCCTACGCGGCGCAGCTGCGGGTGGAGATTCCGCTGCTGTTCCCGCCGCGGTGGATCGCCGACGTGCTCCTCGCGGCGCTGCGCGGGCGGGCGCTGCCGTGGTCCGAGGTCGGGCTGCTGCTCACCGGCGCCTTCGGAGCGACCGGGGTGGTGCGCTGGCTGACGATGGCGGTGTACGACGAGGGCCGGGCGCGCTCGCAGGAGGCCCGCGCGGCGCGGCTGGCGCGGAGCCCGGTGCTGGACGCGCTGCTGGCGCTCTGGACGCGGCCGCTCTCTCCGGCGGCGCGGGCCATCGTCGAAAAGGACGTCAAGACCTTCGTGCGGGACCCGGCGCAGTGGTCGCAGGTGTTCCTCGTCGGCGGCATCGTCGTCATCAGCATCGCGACGGCGGCGGCCTTCCCCCGGGACAACCCCATCTTCTCGTCGGGCCGCGCGATGTGGTGGGCGAACGTCCTCGCCTTCCTGGCCCAGGCGAGCGTGGGCTTCATCCTGGCGACCCTCTCCACGCGCTTCCAGTTCACCGCGGTCAGCAATGAGCGCCGCGGCTTCTGGATCGTGCGCACCGGCCCCATCACCGCGCGCGCGTTCTTGTGGGCGAAGGTCTGGCCCACGCTGCTGCCGATGGTCGTCATCGGGCAGGTGCTGGCCGTGTCCATGACGGCCATCCTCGGCGCATCCCCGGTGGTCATCGGGGTGTCCTCCGTGGGGGCCCTGGCGCTGTCCTTCGCCATCTCCGGGCTCGCGGTGGGGATGGGCGCCCGCTATCCAGACTTCAAGGCGGACAACGCGGCGCGGGTGGCGGCGAGCCCGGCGGCCTTGCTGTTCATGGTGTTGGCGAGCGTGCTGGTGCTCGCCGTGTCGGCGCTGGAGCTGGCGTCGGTGGGGCTGTGGCTGCGGGCCCAGTGGCAGGAGCGCCCGGTGAGCGCGGCGGAGTGGGCGGGCATCCTCGGGGCGGTGGGCGGCGTCGTGGCGCTCTGCGGCCTCGTGACGGTGCGGAGCATCCACGGCGGAGCGGCGGCCCTGTGGGACCGCGAGCTTCCCAACTCCTGACCGCCGCGGTCGTCGCGCTGGCCGCCACGGGCCCGGGCTGCGCGCGCCGCAGCGCACCCGCAGG
>JBEIVK010000971.1:0-1604 GCA_040373935.1 Alphaproteobacteria bacterium | reverse complement strand
GGCGGCGTCCAGAAGGTCCAGCTCGGCCAGCGCGCCCGCGGCGTCTCGCTGCGCGGCCCGCGCCCGCGCCCGAACCAAGCGCGCCGCCGACCCCTCGAGCGGCCCAAGCAGCGCCTCCGCCGCCGCGGCGTCCCCCGCCCACAGATGCGCAAAGGCCCTCGGGATGCGGAGCTCCGGGGCCGGCGCGTCTGCCGCGTCCAGCGCCGCCCGCCCCCGCGCGACCAGCGCCGCGTCTCCCCGGCCGACCCCGCACCAGACCGCCGCGACGGCCGCCTGGGGCACCGGCTCGTCGAGCGCCGCGACGAGGCGCGGGTCCTCCAAGGACAACCCTCCGCGGCACGCCGCCGCGACCGCGTGCAGATCCAGGGAGGCCGCCAGATAGCGGCGCACCGCCTCCTCGGGATCGCCCTGCAGGTCTGCGATCGCGCCGAGCACACGCCCTGCGACCGCCTGGCCCACGCCCGCCGCGCTGCAGGCCCGCGCGTCTGCCTCGGCGCCCGCGAGGTCTCCGCGGTTCCAACGCTCCTGTACGACGCGCCCACAGCCGGCCTCGTGCCGCGCCGCGGCGAACACGGCGCCGGAGCCTTTTTCGGGCAGAGCGCCGGCGGCCAGCGCGCGCTCCATGCGCAGCCATGCGGCTTCGGCCTCCGGACGCCCGTCCAGCACGGCGTCCACCGCCGCTGCGTCTGCCCCCTCCGCGATCAGGACTTGGGCCTCGGCGGCCGCCAACATGGGATGCACCGGCGCAACCTCAGCCACCGCCGCCCACAACGCGCGGGCGTCAGCCGGCGACAGCGCGCGATCCCCGGCCGCTGGCCCCGCCACGAGCAGCACCAGCCGCGCGTCTACGTCCGCCGGCTCCAACGCCAAGGCCATCACCGCCCACTCCGCGGCCTTCTCGCGATCCCCGCGCCGCAGCATCGAGAGCGCGTTGTCCCGGTATTCGGCGGGCGGGCCCGGGATCTGCGGATGCAAGCCCGCCCAGTCCGCGGCGAGGCGCTCCACACGCCCGACATCCCGACCGCCCGCCACGACGTAGAGGGTGATCCCGATGAAGGCCACGACGCACACCGTCAGCACCACCAGCACGGGGCCCGAAGAGGCGGGCCGCGGCCGGTGGCGCTCCAGCCGTGCTTGCATCGAACGGTGCTCCGAAGTCGACGTCGGCTCCACTCCTGCACCTCGCTCTGTGCGGGTAGCCCGTTCACGGGACCCTTGACGAGCCGCCCTTGCGTGGTACGGTGGCGCCTCATTTTCGGGGGACTCCCCCAAACGGACGGCACCCATGGTTGACAAGTCCCGCCTCGGCAAGCGCTACGTCTGCTTCAAGTGCGGCGTCAAGTTCTACGATCTCAACCGCCCGGAGCCCACCTGCCCGGGCTGCGGGACCGACCAGCGCGACGACAACTCCCCGGACCCGAAGGTCGCCCTCATCCAGAAGTACAAGGCCGCCACAAAGGCCGGCAAGGGCGCCGCGCGCGAGCTCGAGCTCGACGACGACATGCCCAGCGTCGAGGACGACGACGACGAGGAGGGGATGTTCGAGGACGACGCCGGCGGCGGCGGCGACTTCGACGAGTAGTCGTCCATCGGGGCGCCTGCCG
>JBEIVK010000903.1:0-1758 GCA_040373935.1 Alphaproteobacteria bacterium | reverse complement strand
GTTTAGTGGTGTTCTGTCGTGTTCTCTTCCGTTGTGACCTCCCCGCCGCGGCCACCGCGGACGACCGCGTGCGCGCCCGCGCCGCGCAGCTGGGAGGCGCCGAGCGCGCGCTGCTGGAGCAGGTCTGCGTCGTGGGCGGCCCCATTCCGCGAGACCTCGCGCTGGAGATGGCCGGGCTCGGCGCCGCGGCGCGGCCCGTCGCCCAGGCGCTCGACGCCGCGCGCCTGCTGCGTCTCGTGCCGCTGGAGGCCGGGCAAGGGCTCGCGCCGGTCCACGACCGGGTGCGGGAGGCCATCGTGGCGGGATTGCCAGCGGAGGCCCGCCGTGCGCGCTTCCGGGCGGCCGCGGACGCATGGGAGCAGCGTCCGGAGAGCGATCCGGAGCGTCTCCTCGCGTGCTGGCGCGGCGCCGGCGTGCCCGCCCGGGCGGCGGTCGCGGCGCGCAGGGCCGCCGAGAAGGCCGAGAATGCGCTGGCTTTCGGGCGCGCCGCCGAGCTGTGGGCGGTGGCCCTCGAAGAAGGCGGGCCGGCCGTGGACGCGCAGGTGCGCCGGGCGGAGGCCCTCGCGCTGGCCGGGCGCTCGGTGGCGGCCGGAGACGCCGGGGAGGAGGCGGCCGCGGCGCTGGAGGCCGCCGGGGCGGACCGCGTGGACGTCCTCGAGCTGCGCGGGCGGGCCGCCGGCTGGGCCCTGCAGGGCGGGGCCATCGAGCCGGGTCTGGCGCGGCTGCGGTCCGTGTTGGAGGCGCACGGCATCGCGGTGCCGCAGAGCAACGGCGCGGCGATGTGGGCCTCGGCCTCCGGCCGGGTGCGCTTGCTGCTGCGCGGCCTGC
The DNA here is from genome assembly GCA_040373935.1 of Alphaproteobacteria bacterium. Lineage (GTDB taxonomy): Bacteria > Myxococcota_A > UBA796 > UBA796 > UBA2385 > JBEIVK01. The sequence continues at coordinate 930 of JBEIVK010000903.1, read as the reverse complement.
CCGAAGCCGAGGCCGAAGCACGCCCGCTCGACCGCGCCGCCCGCGCCCGCCTGGACGCCCTCTGGGCGGGCTGCACCCGCCTCGCGATGGTGGACCACGTCCTGGCCGACGCCCTGGCGGTCAAGGCCGCCCACGCCGCCTTGGACGCCGGGGATCCGGCGATGCTCGCGCGCGCCCTCGGGATGGAGGGCGTGTTCGAGACGAGCGTGGGCGGGCCGCTGCTCGCCGCCCGGGCCGCGCGGGTCATCGCGCGGGCCGAGGCCCTGGCCGACCGCGCCGGCCCCTGGGAGCAGGCCTGGAAGCACGCCATCCGCTCCACCTCTGCGTGGGTGCGGGCCGACTTCGCGTGCGCGGCCGACGAGGCGGCGTCGGCCCTGGACGCCTTCCGAACGCGGGTCCGCGGGGCGTGGTGGGAGGTGGACTCGGCGTGGATGTACCGGCTCTCGGCCGAGGCTTTTGCCGGGCGCTTCGCGGATCTGGCGGCGCACCGCGCGGAGGCGCTGGCCGAGGCGCGGGGCCGGGGCGACCAGCTCCTGGAGCTGACCTGCCTGACCGGGCAACCCGCGCTGGTCGACATCCTCGCCGGCGCGCCGCGAGAGGCGGCGGCGCGGGCCGACGCCGCCTTGGCGGCCTGGCCGGTCCCTGGCTTCACCACCCAGCACTACCACCACCTCCTCGCGGTGGGAGAGGCGCTGCTCGCCGCGGGGGACGCCGGAGAGGCACACCGCCGGGTCGAAGCGGGGTGGCCGGCGCTGGAGCGCAGCGGCATCCTGCGGCTGGAGGTCATCCGGGCGGAGATGGGCGCGCTGCGGGCGCGGGCGGCGTGGTTTGGCGCGAAGGACGCGCGGCGACTCGCCGCCGAGCGCAAGGCGCTGCGGGCGCTGCGGGTGGGGCCGGGGCCGGCGCTGGCCGCGCTGCTCGATGCCCTGG
>JBEIVK010000158.1:0-7755 GCA_040373935.1 Alphaproteobacteria bacterium | reverse complement strand
TGCCGCGGTGGCCCCGCCGCGCGGGCCTCTCCCGCGGGCGCTGGCCCGCGCGGCGCCCCGCCCTACTCGACCGGCGCGCCCAGGTCGAGGTAGAGCGCCGCCCGGTCCCCCGCGGTGCCGGCCGCGCCGGCGTCCACGGGCGTGATGGACACCGGGAGGTCCAGCGTCAGCGCCTCACCCAGCAGGTCCCCGACGAGCAGGGGCACGGCGAGGGTGATGAGGCTCGCGAGGCCGGGCTCCACCTCGGCCGGCGTGCTGCCGAGCGTGGTGGACACGAGGCTCGCCTCGCTGTCCGCCAGCGCCACCGTGAGCAGCTCCTCGGCGGTGCTGGACACGCCGATCACCGCGTCCACCGCCACCGTCATCACCGGGTCGGCCACGCCGTCGTTCTCGGCATCGACGAGGAAGTCGATCATCAGGCCGCCGGCATGGAGGCGCGCCGCCTCGCCCGCGGCCCCGCCGGCCGTGGCGACGAGGGGCACGCTGGGCCGCGTGGACAGCGTCACCGGCAAGCCCGCCGGCAGCGTGTCGAAGCCCGCGAGGAGGCCGCCGAGCAGGGTGGTGTCCAGGCTGAGGCTGCCGAGATCCCCGCTGATCTCCTGGTTGAGCAGCCCGGCCGCCATCAGCCCGGCGCCCAGCGCGGAGAGGAGGTCGTCGTCGAGCATCAGCGCGAGGCCGTAGTCCACGCCGGACTCGCTGGCTTGGCCCAGCGGCGCCGGGGTGGGCCCGGGGTTGCTCAGCCGGCGCGGCAGGGCCCCGCCGCCCTCGACCTCCACCGCGGTGCGGGCCGTGAGGGTCACCCCGTCGGCGTCGTGGGCGACGTTGGTGAAGTCGCTCGCCAGCACCACCCCGCTGAAGGAGAGCGCCCGCACGCTGTCCTGAAACGAGAGGAACCCGCCGAGCGCGTCCACCAGCGCGTCCTGCACCGCGTTGGCGAGCGTGTCCCCGACGAAGGCGTTCAGCACGTCGTCCACGAGGCCCGTCGGATCCGAGAAGCCGGCGTAGCCGAGGTTGGTGATGGCGACGTCGGTGGCGGTGGGCGTGACGACCAGCGCCCCGCCGAGCGCCTCAAACAGCAGGGTGGAGCTGATGTCCAGCGCCTCGACGGTGAGCGTGCCGCCGGTGTCGCCGAAGATGCCAAAGTCCAGCGTGAGCTGGGCCGCGAGGTCGGTCGCCGTGATGTCGGCCACGAGGCCGGCGGGCGTGAAGTCGAGCACGGCCGAGATGTCGCCCACCGTGAGATCGCTCACGTACACGCCGATGCCGAGGAACTCAGCGACCGGCGTATCGGCGGGGAAGATGGTCGAGAAGTCGGTCTCGGCGACCAGCCCGTCGATGACCGGGCCAAGCGAGATGAGCGCGCGGTCCGTCAAGCGGAGGACCAGCGCGCCGTCCATCGGGTCCGAGGCGTCGGCGCTCTCGCCCTGCACGACCGTGGCGCGGGCCCGCAGCCACTCGCCCGTCTCGGCGTCCGTGGCCTCGGCCAGCACCGGCCACACCGGCGAGCCGGCCAGCCCAGCCGCATCCCGCGCCGAAGAGGCCGAGAAGTCTTCCCCCGTGAGCGGCACGCCCACGCCGTTCACGGACAGCACCGGCGCGACCCCGCCGCGCACGAAGCCGCTCACGGCGACGGCGCTGTCGGTGGTGAAGGTGCCGTCCAACGGGGCGCTCAGCCCCAGGGCCAGCGGCTCGGGCGGCGGGGCGTCGTCCCCTCCGTCCCCTCCACCCGGGCCCTCCGACGTCGACGCGTCGTTTTTGTTGGAGCAGGCGGCGAGCAGCAGGAAGAGCAAGGGAGCAGCGCGCATGGGGACCTCGGTGGCGGCGGCCCGTTCTATCCCGGGCGGGCCGCCACCGCCGGTGCGCCCGCCCGGCCCCACCGGCCGGCGCGGGCGCGCCGGCCAGGCGCTCAGCGCACGACGACGCAGGTGCTGAAGCTGCCCGTGCCGGTGACGGAGGTGATCACCCACCGGTACGTGCCGGCGGTGGCCGTGTAGGACAGGGACTCCGTGCTGGTGGCGGTGCGGCTGGACGCCACCGTGGACCAGCTGCGGCCGGACAAGCGCTGGAGGAAGAGGTCGAAGTTGGCGCCCGAGGGGCCGGTGAGCGAGCCGGTGAGGGCACCGCCGACCGAGGAGAACCCGCTGCTGGACGGGGCGTAGGCCGACCGGCCGGCGCGGGTGATGCTGCCGGTGTAGGTGGTGCAGGTGGGCGTGGAGCTGCCGCCGCCGCCCACGCCGACCGCCGCCCACGCCTCGCCGACGCTGGTGACCTCCTGGCTCGTGGCGCCGAACAAGTCCGTCGCCGCGTTGAGCATGCCCGTGCGCGCCTGGGCGAACGTGGTGCTGGAGGTCATGTACGTCGACACGGCACGGTACCAGATCGCCGCCGCGTCGTCTGCGCCGATGCCCGTGACGGCCGTGCCGCCGAGGCGCGGGTGCGGGCCGCCCTCCGACAGCAGGTAGAACATCAGGTTGCCGATGCCCGAGTTGTAGTGCACGCCGCCGTTGTCGGCGGTGCCGGTGTAGCGGGAGGCGTAGTGGTCCTTGCTCGACCCATCGGCGGTGGGGTTGTTCATGTAGCGCAGGGCGTCCCCGGCCACTGACGGGGTGTAGGCGTCCTCGCCCACCTTCCAGATGTCGGCCGACGCGCCGAACACCGCGCGCTCGACCATCGCGCCCATGATGTCCGCGCCCGCCTCGTCCAGCGCGCCGGACTCGTTGGCGTACACGAAGCCCGCCTCCGCTTCGTTGACGCCGTGCGTCATCTCGTGGCCGGCGATGTCGACGGTGGTGAGCGGCCCGAAGGTGCTCCCGTCGCCGTCGCCGTAGTACATCATCGAGCCGTCCCAGAACGCGTTGTTGTACCGCCGGCTGTAGCTCACCGAGCTGGTGAGGAAGCTGGAGCCGTGGCTGGTGACCGCGAAGGGGCCGCCCACGCCGTCGAGGCCGATGCGCCCGTGGGCGGTGGCGTAGTAGTCCCAGGTGGCGGTGGCGCCGAAGTGCGCGTCCACGCCGTTGCGGACCGTGGTCTCCGTCCAGACGTCGTCGAGGTCTGTGAGGTAGCTGAGCGTGCTGGTGGTGGTGCCCCAGGTGTACGTCGCGAGGTCCCGGGTGGTGTCCTCGAGGTAGTAGCTGGCACCATCCGACCAAGTGCCGATGGACACGTTGCCGTAGTAGTTGGTCGTGCCCGTCGCGGTCTTCAGGTTGTTGTAGCGCCACACCTCCTCGCCCGTGTGCGCGTCGATGAAGATGCGCGGCATGCCCGTGGCCTCGGAGCCATCGATGCGGCGAAGCTGCACGGCCCACACCAGGTGATCCTCGCCGGCGTGCCGGAGGACGTAGAGCTCGGCGGACGGGTCGTCCGTCAGGGCGCCCCAGCCGAAGCTGCGCTCGGTGACCGCGATCTCGATGGCCTCATCGGCCGAGTACAGCGGCTTCGGATCGACCGACAGCCCGCGGACCAGCGTGTCGGTGATGGCGTGGGTGGAGCCATCGGCGCGCAGGTGGACGATCGCCTCGCCCCCGAAGACGGGCACGCCGCCGATGGCCTGCTGCACGCGGACATGGGTGAGGTCCAGCTCGTCGGTGCGGAGCTTCACGACGGGGAAGTCCGCAACGGCGCCCACGGACTCCGCGCCCACCGCGGCCTCCAGCGCGGCGATGGCCTGGACCTCTCGCTCCACGGGACCCGCCGAAGAGGCGCTGTCGAAAGGAGCGGAAGGATCCGCGCCGCAAGCAGAGAGGAGCGCAAGAAGACCGGAGAGACGACGCATGGTGGGTGGACTCCGCGTAGATGATTGCGCATCTTGCCAGAGTCCGGGCGCTGCGGGAGCGCTCCTGTCAGGCTTCTGACACGCCGGCGTATCCAAACGGAGAACCACGGAGGATCAGCATGGTGGGCCCCAATACATTCGTCGTCGGCGCCCCGAAGTGTGGCACCACCGCCGTCACCCGCCTGCTCGAAGGCCACCCGGAGGTCTTCGTCGCGGGGCGCAAGGACATTCACTTCTTCGGCTCAGACCTCGACTTTTGCGGGCGCACCCCGGAGCTGGAGGCCGACTACCGCGCGCGCTTCCTGGAGGGCGCGGGCCGGCCGGCGCGCGTGGACAGCAGCGTGTGGATGCTCGCATCGACGCGGGCCGCGGCCGAGATCGCGGCTTTTGAGCCGGCGGCGCGCATTGTCGTGCTCCTGCGCCACCCGGTCGAGGCGATGCAGGCCCTCCACGACCAGCTCCGGCTGAACGGCCTGGGCGACGAGAACGAGCCGGACTTCGCGCGGGCGCTCGCCTTGGAGCCGGCGCGGGCCGCCGGGCAGGACCTGCCGCCGGGCACACCGCTGCCGATGGCCCTGCAATACCGGGCGAACGTGCGCTTCGCCACCCAGCTCGCCCGCTACGACGCCGTCTTTCCGCGGGAGCAGATCCACGTCATCCTGCAAGACGACCTCAAGCGGGCGCCCGCAGAGACGGCCGCGGCGCTCTTCGCCTTTCTCGGGGTGGACCCATCCGTCTCAGCCGCCCCCCGCGCCGTGAACACCCGCAAGGAGGTGCGCAGCGAGGGGCTGCGCCGGCTCATCGCCGCGCTGCCGCCCGGCCTGAAAGGCGCGTTGCCGGCGGGTTGGCGCGTTGGGCTGCGGCGGCTGCTGCGCCGCTGGAACAGCCGTCACGCGCCGCGCCCGCCGCTGGACCCGGCGCTCCGCGCCCGCCTCGTCGCCGAGCTGCGCCCGGAGGTGGAGGCGCTGGAGCGGCGACTGGGCCGCGACTTGTCCGCCTGGAAACACTAAAACGGGCGGGATAAGCCGGGGCGTTGCGGGGGCGGCGAGCCCCCGCCCCCTGAAAATGACCCGGATGGCGACCGCATCATCGCCGGAGCGGCCCGGCATCCGGGGCGCCCGTCTCGCGGAACAAGCGCCAGCGGAAGCGCGCGGCACCGAGCCAGCCGCGGTGGGCGGCGTCGAAGCGGACGAGTCGCAGACCATCCTGGACCTGCGCGGCGAGGAGGCGGGCGGCGCCGAGTCGGCGCTCGGGGACGGCCGTGGCGCGGGGATAGCCAGCGGCGGCGAGGGTGGGGCCGGCGACGGCCTCGATGGCCTGGAGCAGGGCGGGCGGCATCTCGGCGCGCCAGCGGGCCACGTTGTCGGCGAGGACGGCGGTGGAACCAGCGGCGCGGCCGAGGTTTTCGGCGGGGCGCTGGAGGCGGTCCATGCCGGGAGCGGGAGCGAGGCCGGCGAAGCGACAGACGGCCGCCAGGGTGGGCGCGGGGTCGGTGACGAGCGCCTCGTAGTGCAGCTCGAGATAGCGGCCGGGGCCGCGCGCTGCGCCCTCGATGCGGGCCTCGGTGACGCGGTCGGACCAGCGCTGGGCGGCGCGCACCGGGTCCTTCCCCCAGGCTTTCTGCATCGAAAGGGCATAATCGCGCACATCCCGGACGATGTGCACGACCCGCGCCTGCGGCCAGAACTGCCACAGAAGCGGGAGATGCGCGATGTAGCCGGGGCTTTTGTCGCCCCACACCACCTCGCCCGCCGCGCCGGTGGACGCGCGCACGAGGCCCTCGAACACGCCGGGCAGGTCGAGCCGCGGGCTCGCGGCGAACCAGGCGCGCAGGTCGACCTCTTGGGACTGCTCTTCGCGCAAATAGGTGAAGTAGGCCGCGCCTTGCCAGCGCGCGGCGAAGCGCTGAAAGGCGTCGAAAGACGCGAGGGTGTCCCCGCCCGGCCACGCCGCCGCCCAGGCCGGAAGCAGCTCCGTCTCTGCCGCTGGAATGGCAATTTGGGGATGGTTTTTGAGGAGGTCCCGGAGGAGCTTCGTACCGGAGCGGGGCATGCCCACGAGGAACAGGGGACCGTCGAATCGCGCCTCTGCCACCGCCGCCTCCGCGCGCCCCGGGATGCGACCCGGGGCAGGTGCAGGATAGCCTTCGCCCACCGCCGACGCCCTTGCACCGCGTCGCACCGGAGGCCCGATGAGCACCCTCGACCACCTCGCCGCCTACGCCGGCAAGACCGTCCTCGTCACGGGGGGCGCCGGGGCCATCGGCTCCAACCTCGTTCGCGCGCTTTCTCCGCTCTGCAAGCGGGTGATCGTGCTGGACAACCTCGTGTCCTCGCCGCGGTGGAATGTCCCGTCGCTGCCGAACGTGCTGTTCGTCGAGGGCGACATCCTCGACGAAGTGAAGCTGAAGCGCGTGTTCTTCGAGAAGCCGGAGATCGTGTTCCACCTCGCGGCGTTCTTCGCCAACCAGAACAGCGTGGACCATCCCGAAAACGACCTGATGGTCAACGGGATGGGGACGCTGCGGCTGCTGGAGTACGGCACGCTGGGCGGGCTCGAGCGCTTCGTGTACGCGTCCTCGGGATGCTCGATCTACGGGAGCGCCGCGCCGCTGCCGCTGGTCGAGGACTTCATGTCCATGCACCTGACGACGCCGTACCAGATCACCAAGATGCTGGGCGAGCTCTACGCCAACTTCTTCCACCACCACTACAAGGTGCCGGTGGTGAAGGCCCGGTTCTTCAACAGCTACGGCGCGGGCGAGGTGCCCGGGCAGTACCGCAACGTCATCCCCAACTTCATCTACTGGGCGATGAAGGGGCTGCCGCTGCCGATCACGGGCGACGGCACAGAGACGCGGGACTTCACCTTCGTGGGCGACATCGTGGACGGGCTGCTGCGCGCCGGCGTGCGCCCGGAGGCCATCGGCGAGGAGTTCAACCTCGCGTCGGGCCGCGAGACGCGCATCATCGACCTCGCGAACACCATCAACGCCGCCGTCGGCAACCCGGCGGGCATCGCCTTCGCCGAGCGGCGGGTGTGGGACACAAAGCGCCGCCTCTGCGCCTCGGTGGACAAGGCGGGGCGGCTCATCGGCTACGCGCCGAACACGCGCTTCGAGGATGGGCTCGTGTCCACGATGGCGTGGTTCCGCGACAACTGGGACGCCATCGACCGCGCGGCGGCGTTCGGCCCCGGGGCGAGCAGCGCCGTGCGCGAGATGACGGTCAAGAAGGACGGCGTGCGATGAGCGCGCCGCGGGTCGAGCTGTTCGGCTGCCCGTTCGACCGGGTGACGCTGGGCGAAGCGGTGGCCCAAGCCGAGGCGGCCATCGCCGCGCGGCGGGGCCTCGTGCAGTCCGTGGGCGTCAACCTCGACCAGCTCGTGAAGATGCACAAGGAGCCGGACTTCGCGAAGATCATCCTGTCGTGCGACCAGATCACGGCGGACGGCATGCCCATCGTGTGGATGTCGCGGCTCTTCGGCGACCCGCTGCCCGAGCGCGTGCCCAGCGTGGACATCATGAACGCCCTGCTGCCCGTCGCGGCGGCCAGGGGCTACCGGGTGTTCCTGCTGGGCGCGAAGGAGGAGTCGCTGCAGGCGGCACGGCGGAGCCTGGAGGCGCGGCTGCCCGGGCTGGCCATCGTGGGCGCGCGAAACGGCTACTTCAAGGAGGCGGATGAGCCCGGCATCGTGGCGGAGATCAACGCCGCCCGCACGGACATCCTGCTCATCGCCATCAGCAGCCCCAAGAAAGAGCAGTTCGTCGAGCGGAACCGCGCGGCGCTCACCGTGCCGTTCGTGATGGGCGTGGGCGGGGCCTTCGACATCGAGGCCGGGCTGTTCACCCGGGCGCCGCGCCTGTTGCAGAAGGTCGGCCTGGAGTGGAGCTGGCGCTTCGTGCAAGAGCCGAAGCGCATGGGCCCGCGCATCGTGGAAGACCTCAAGTTCTCCCGGGTCATCGCCCGGGAGTTCGTGCGGCG
>JBEIVK010000034.1:0-14076 GCA_040373935.1 Alphaproteobacteria bacterium | reverse complement strand
CCGTCGGCGCCTCGCTCGTGCTGTCCACCGAGCCCGCCCCCGGCGTCACCCACCTCTGGGACTTGGGCGATGGGCGCCAGCTCTCCGGGGACGCGGTCGAGGCGTCCTGGGACGCCCCGGGCATCCGCGTCGTGGTCCTCCAGGCCACCCACGCCGATGGCCGCCGCCACGCCGACAGCGCGCGGGTCGTCGTTCACCTGCCGCTGCTCAGCCCGCCGCCCGCCGCGTCCTCCACCCTCGCCCTCTCGCCGGACGGCGCCACCCTCGCCGCCGCCTTGCCCGACGCCGGCGTCGTCTTGCTGGCGGTCGGCGCGGGCGGGCAGGCCACCGCGTCATCGCTCTGGTCCCCGTGCGACGCGCCGCGCACCGTCGCCTGGGCCGGCCCCACCCTGCTCGCGGCGTGCGAGTCCCCCGCTGGCCTCGCCGCCCGCGCGCCAGATGGCAGCACCGACTGGGTGCCCCTCCCCGCCGCAAGCCGGCCCTTTGGCGTGTTGGTCGCCGATGGCGTCGCCCACCTCAGCCTCAACGGCGCCGGCGCGCTCGCCGCCGTGGCGCTCGGGGCCGACGGCCGCCCCACCGGCACACCCTCGCTCCAAACCGGCTTCCCCGACGCCCGCGGCCTCGGCTGGGCGGGCGGTGCGCTTTACGTCACCCGCTGGCGCTCCCCGGAGAGCGGTGGCGAGATCCGCCGCTCTGACGGCCATCTTCACCTGCTGCCCGTCGACACCCGCGGGGACTCCGACAACACCACCGGCGGCCTGCCCAACCTCCTCGAGCAGGTCGTGCCCGCCCCGGACGGCGCGGCCCTGTTCGTTCCGGCCTTGCACGCCAACGTCCTGCGCGGCGCCTTCCGCAGCGGCGAGCCGCTCACCTTCGAGGCCAGCCTGCGCGCGATCCTCGCCACCGTGCCGCCGGGCGGCGCAGGCGACACCCCCGAAACCCGCAAACAGCTGGACGAACGCGGCGAGTCGGGCGCCGTCGCCGTATCCCCGCTGGGCGACCGCCTCTACGTCTTGCACACCGGGACGCGCTCCTTGACGGTGCTGGACCGCTGGACGGGCAACATCGCCGGGTCCATCCTCGGGCTTGGCGCCGCCCCCACCGGCCTCGCCCTCTCGGCGGACGGCGCGACCCTGTACGTCCTCTCCTGGCTCGGCCGCAGCGTCGCTGCCTTCGACGTGCGAGATCCGTCGCGCTCGCCCGTCCCGCTCGGCCCCGCCGTCCCGCTGCTCGACGACGATCCCCTGCCCGCGGACATCCTCCGCGGCAAGGAGCTGTTCTGGGACGCCGCAGATCCGCGGCTCACCCGCTCCGGGTACATCGCGTGCGCCCACTGCCACCCGGACGCCAGCCACGACGGGCAAACCTGGGACTTCACAGACCGCGGCGAGGGCCTCCGCAACACACCGCCCCTGCTCGGCCGCGCCGGCATGGGCATGGGCCCCGTCCACTGGTCCGGCAACTTCGACGAAATCCAAGACTTCGAGAACGACATTCGCCTCCACTTCGGCGGCACCGGCCTCCTCTCCGACGCCGCCTTCGCGGCCACCGCCGACCCGCTCGGCCCGCCAAAGGCCGGCCTCTCGGCTGATCTCGACGCCCTCGCCGCCTACCTGGCCACCCTCGGCACCACCCCGCCCTCCCCTCACCCGCCGGATCCCGCAGGCCAGGCCGCCTTCTTCGCCGCCGGCTGCGACGCCTGCCACGGCGGCCCCACCGCCACCGACAGCAGCCTCGCCACCTTCCTGCGTCACGACGTCGGCACGCTCGGCCCCGGCTCCGGCCAGCGCCTCGGCGGCCCGCTCGACGGCCTCGACACCCCGACCCTCCTCGGCACCTGGGACACCGGCCCCTGGCTGCACGATGGCAGCGCCCCCACCGTCGCCGACGCCATTCGCGCGCACAGCGCCGCCGCCGCGCTCCCCGACGACACCGTGGCCGCCATCGCCCGGCACGTCCTCTCGCTCTAAGGGCGAACGCCGCGGCGGAGGCTCATCTTCAGGGGGCGAAAGGGGGCTGCGCCCCCTCTCGCAACGCTCTCCCCCTCTGCGCGCGGGGTGGCGGGCCTCAGCCCTCGCCCAACACCGCCCGGGCCGACCGCAGCGCGTCCAGGCGGGTGCGCGCGGCGCCCAGCTTGCCCTCGAACTCCGCGAGCACGGCCGGCGGCGCCTTGGCGCGGAAGCCAGGGTTGAGCTTGGCCACGAGCCCGGCCTCGTCCTTGGCGATCTTCTCGATCTCCTTCTCCAGGCGGGACCGCTCCGCGGCGAGGTCGATCACGCCCTCCAGCGGCAAGAACAGCTCGTGCCCCGCGGCCACGGCCGTCGCGCAGACCCCGCTCCGGCCGCCCTCTTCCACGGCCGTCACCCGCGCGAGGTCCTTCAGCGCGCCGAGGAAGGGCCGCAAGGCCGGGGCCAGCGCCGAGCGCAGCGTGAGCTCGGCGCGCGGCGGCAGCTCCATCTCGGCGCGCACGCGCCGCACCGCCACGATGACCTCCTGCAAGCGCGCCACCTCGGCCAGCGCCGCCGGGTCTTCCGGGAAGTCGGTGGGCTTCGGGAAGGCCGCCGTCGCCGCGAGGCCCGCCGTGCCCGGCAGGTGCGACCACAGCTCTTCGCTGAGGAAGGGCATGAACGGGTGCAGCAGGCGGGCCAGCGCGTCGAGCAGCGTGCGCAGCGTGTGGCGGGCGCCGTTGCGGAGGGCCGCGCCCTCGGGGGTGTCGTTGTAGAGCACGCCCTTGGACAGCTCGATGTACCAGTCGCAGAGCTCGTCCCAGACGAAGGCGTAGACCTCGCTCGCCGCCTCGTTGAAGCGGTACTCGTCGAGCGCGGTGCGCACGCGCGCGACCGCCTGCCCCGCGCGGGCGAGGATCCAGCGGTCGTAGACCGAATGGGCCCGCGGCGCGGCGTCGTCGTGGCCGTCGAGGTGCATGAGCGCGAAGCGGAACGCCTGCCAGATTTTGTTCTGGAACTTCACGTTCGCGTCGGCGCGGGCCGGGCTCCACAGGATGTCGCGGCCCTGCGCGGCCAGGGACACCAGCGTGAAGCGGAAGGCGTCGCAGCCCACCTGGGCGATGACGTCCAGCGGGTCCACCACGTTGCCCTTCGTCTTTGACATCTTCTGCCCGTGCTCGTCGCGCACGAGGGCGTGGATGTAGACGTCGCGGAAGGGCACCTGCCCCATGAAGTGCAGGCCCGACACCATCATCCGGGCCACCCAGAAGAAGATGATGTCAAAGCCGGTGACGAGGACGCTCGTCGGGTAATAGCGCGCGAGGTCGGCCGTGCGATCCGGCCAGCCCATCGTCGAGAAGGGCCACAGCGCCGAGCTGAACCAGGTGTCCAGCACGTCCTCGTCTTGCGTGAGCGCCGCGCTGCCGCAGTGCGTGCAGGCCGCCGGGGCGTCCACCGCCACGCTCACGCCGCCGCACGCCGCGCAGTGCCACGCCGGGATGCGGTGCCCCCACCAGAGCTGGCGGCTGATGCACCAGTCCTTGATGTTGCGCATCCACGCGTAGTACGTGTTTTCCCATAGCTTCGGCACGAAGCGCGTCGCCCCGTGCTCCACGGCCGCGAGGGCCGGCGCGGCGAGCGGCGCCATCTTCACGTACCACTGGGTCGAGAGCATCGGCTCGACCACCGCGCCGCTGCGCTGGCTGCGCGGCAGGGCCATGCGGTGCTCGCGGGCCCCGCGGTCCAGCCCCAGCTCGGCGATGGCGGCCTTCACCGCCTTGCGGGCGTCGAAGCGGTCCATCCCGGCGAAGCGGCCGCCTTCGGCGTTGACCTTGGCGTCCGGCGTGAAAATGGTGATCATCGGCAGCTTGTGCCGCTTGCCCACCTCGAAGTCGTTGAAGTCGTGCGCCGGCGTCACCTTGACCGCGCCGGTGCCGAAGGCCGGGTCCACCAGGATGGCGTCCCCCACGATGGGGATCTCCCGGTCGACGAAGGGGTGCCGCACGGACTTGCCGATGAGGGCCTTGTAGCGCGGATCTTCCGGGTGCACGGCGATGGCCGTGTCGCCGAGCATCGTCTCCGGGCGGGTCGTGCTCACCACGATCTCGGTGATGGGGCCGTCGGGGCCCGCCACGGGGGCCGCCAGCGGGTACGCGAAGCTCCAGAGCTCGGCCAGGTAGTCCTCTTCGGCCTCCACCTCGAGATCCGAGAGGGCGGTGAGCCCGACCGGGTCCCAGTTCACCAGGCGCTCGGCCCGGTAGATGAGCCCCTGCTCGTGGTAGCGCACGAAGACCTCGCGCACGGCGCGCGAGAGGCCCTCGTCCATCGTGAAGCGCTCGCGGGACCAGTCGCAGGACACGCCCAACTGCCGGAGCTGGTGCGTGATGGTGCTGCCGGACTGGGCCTTCCAGGCCCACACGCGCTCCAGGAAGGCCTCGCGCCCGAGGTCGCGGCGGTCGATGCCCTCGGCCCGGAGCATGCGCTCCACGACCCACTGCGTCGCGATGCCCGCGTGGTCCGTGCCGGGCACCCACAGGGTGTTGAAGCCGTCCATGCGCTTGTAGCGCACGAGCACGTCCTGCAGCGTGTTGTTGAGCGCGTGGCCCATGTGCAGGCTGCCCGTCACGTTGGGCGGCGGGATGACGATGGTGTACGCCGGGCCGCCAGCCTGGGGATCGGCGGTGAACGCGCCGGACTGCTCCCAGGCGGCCTGCCAGCGGGACGCGGCGGACGCGGGGTCGAAGTTCTTCGGGATGGTGTCGAGGAGGCTCATCGAAAGACCATGGACAGCGAGAAGGTCAACGGCGCCACGCGGCGCGGCGGGGGCCGGCCGGCGCGACGGGGAGAGGAGTCAGCCCTGGGCGGCGCGGGCGGAAGCGGCTTCGGAGGCCCCCAAGCGCGCGTGGACGATGCGCTCGATGAGGGCCGGGAGCTGGGCCTGCACGGACTCCGCGACCGCCGCCGCGACCAACTCCCGGAAGGCGGGGCTGCTCTGCAGCGCGTTGCGCAGCAGGCTGTCCACGACCTCCGGGAGCACCTCGAGCACGGCGCGCTCGAGCGCCGGCGTGACCACCGCAGGGTCGACCGCGACCACGGGCAGCTCGGCGTAGTCGCGCGGGAGAAGGCTGGCGAAGCGCTCCTCGGTGATGGCCGGGCGCGGCACCGCGGGGGCCGGCGGCGGCTCAGCGGCGGCGGGCAGGGCCGCGGCGGTGGGCGTGGGGCCGGCGGGCGCCACGGTGGGCAGCGGGCCCACCGTGGACTCGACGAGCTGGCGCAAGGCGGCGGCCGAGAAGGGCTTGGCGATGTGGCCCGCGACCCCCGCGGCCTCGGCGCGGGCCCGCTGGTAGACCTCGAAGCCGCCCGTCATGAGCAGCACGGGCGCCTGGGGATGCACGGCGCGCAGGGACCGCGCGAGGTCGTAGCCATTGCCGCGCGGCAGGGCGGCGGAGGCCAGGACGAGTGCGAGCGGGGCGCCTTCGACGCGCAGCAGGGCCTCGTCGGCGTCTCGCGCCGCGGACACGAGCAGCCCCAGACCGTGAAACGCCTCTTCGGCCCGGCGAACGGTGGCCGGGTTGGGGTCTACCACGAGCACGAGAGGGGCGGTCATCGGCGTGTCCAGTCCTCCCGCAATGTGGCACGGCGCGGGCCGTCGGTCAAACGGGCCAGATCAGTCGGCGACCACCGCGACGACCATCGCACGGGTGACCGTGACCGCCACACGCCCGTCGGGCAGCGTGCTCTCATCTTCTTTTTGGAAGGCGACGTAGAGCTGGTTCTGCTCGACCTCGATGCGCTCGTCCATGAGCGCCCAGATGTCGTCCTCCATCGTGAATGAGCGGCCATCGCCCACCCCGCACGTGACGGACTCCCAGGCCTCGCCCTCGCGCTCGCGGCGGACCTGCACCCACGCGGCGTCCCAGCCGTTCTCCCCCCACTCGGCCGTCACCCCGTCGCCCCAGGCGAGGTAGGACGCGCCCGTCGCGGCGTCGACGGAGAGGCCCGAAAATGCGACCTCGGGGATGGGCGCCGGGGCCGGCGTTTGCAGGCCGTCGAGGCCGCCGGCGTCTGCCAACACCGCGCCCCCGGCCAGGAGCTCGTCCACCGCGATGCAGGTGCGCTGATCTTCCAGCGGAGCGTCGGCGTAGAACCCTGCGCCCAGGCGGGTGAGCACGCCCTCGCGGGTGCCGGCCGACCAAGCCGGCGCGGCGGCGGCGCCGGGCGGGTCTTCGCCGCCGGGCCCGGCGCTGGTGGGGAACATGTCGCGGCCGGCGGTGCAGGCGCCGGCTCCCGGCGCATCGAGCGAGGAGAGCGCGTCCGGCGCGTGCTCCAGGGTGAGGCGCTGGCCAAAGACGCCCTGGTAGAGATCGCCCGTGGTGCTGTCCTGGCACGTCCACGCATAGACATCGGAGATGAAGCGGACGTCGCGGTCCCCGGCGCCGTCGCCCTTGAGGCTGCCATCGCCGCGCGCGCACGCCACCCCTGCTGCCGCCACCCATGCCCATCGCGCGCATCCGGCCATGATCCGTCCCCCCCGCGAGGATAGCGCGAATCGGAGCCCGGGCGGGCGCTCCGATCGTGTGCTCCCCGTCAAGGCTGGCCGCCGCCGGGGCCACGGGATAGCCGCTTGTCGGCCGGGGGCGTGGCGGAATCGGTAGACGCGCTCGATTCAAAATCGAGTTCTGAACAAGAGTGTGGGTTCGAGTCCCACCGCCCCCACCACCACCGGCCCTGCCCACGATGCGCGGGGCGGTGGTGACGAGAAGCCCGGGCCGCGCCGCGCGCTGCGCGGAGGAGAGCGGGCCGGGCCGGCGCGAAGCGGAGTCCCACCGCCCCCACCACCACCGTCTCTGCCCACGATGCGCGGGGCGGTGGTGACGAGAAGCCCGGGCCGCGCCGCGCGCTGCGCGGAGGAGAGCGGGCCGGGCCGGCGGTGCGCCCGAGGGGGCGGGACCGACCGGGGCGTTGCGGGGGCGGCGAGCCCCCGCCCCAAACGCTGATTCGAACCTATCAATTGCCATTCTGACCCCCCGCACCCGGCGGACCGGGCGGGCCCGGCGGGCCTCTGGGCGCGGGGCCGGGCGCGGGCGGACGGACGGCGCTGGGCGCAGGCACGCCGACCCAGTACAGGAGGCTTCCGTCGGGAAAGCGCTCGGGCGGGCCAAAGGCGCGGTCGAAAACGGCGCGGAAGGGCCACACCCCGGCGGGCGGCGCCAGGAAGTCGGTGTGGAGGACGACGGCCCGGAAGCCTTTCGCGAGGAGGGCAGCGCGAACGAGGTTTTGGAGGTCTGCGTCGCTCATGGCGGCGAAGCGGGCGCTGGCGATGGCCTGCAGGTCTTCGGCGCCCTGGCCGGGCATGTCGGCGAGGCGAAGCACGTCCTGGAGGGGGCCGGGCCCGGAGATGCCGGGCGCGCGCTCGGCGCGGACATCGACCATCCAAGGGATGGGGCGGCCGTGGCCGGTTTGCTCGTAGAGGAAGCGGCAGGCCGCCATGGTGTTCCACGAGCGGGTGGGCAAGTCCAGCACGGCGCCGGGATGGGAATCCGCGCGCAGGGCGGCGGTGGAGTCGGCGAGCGCGGCGTTGGAGGTGGGCAGGGGCCACGGGCCCGGGGCGACCAGCCAGAGCTCGAGAAAGAGGGCGCCGAGGGCGGCGGGCCACGCGACGCGGCTGGCGCGCGGGAAGCGGGCTTCGAGGCGGGACCAACCGAGGGCGGACAGCGCCCCGAGCGCGAACAGCGTGACGGAGACGAGGCGGGCGGGATGGGTGATGCTGACGAGACCGAGGACCTGCGTGATGGCGTAGAAGGGCAGGACGAGAGGGCGGCCGTCGACCCGGACGAAGGCGCCGCCGGCATAGAGATACGGGCCGAGGGCGAGCACGGCGCTGCCGAGGGCCAAGACCGCCCAGCGGCCGGCGTGCGGGACGCGCAGCGCGAGGGCCAGAACGCCGAGCAGAAGCGCGACAGCCCCGAGGTAGGTGGTGTGGAGGAAGCCCTCGCCGTAGAGGGCGCGGAGGTCGGGCGCCTGGTACGGCCCGGGATGCACGAACGACCAGAGATCCGTCGCGTTGTGGGCGATGACGACGGGCGAGACGCCCTTCCCGGAGGTGCGGCCGATGATGGCGTCCGTGCCTTGGAGAGACCACCAGAAGGAGCGGACATGCTGCAGGGAGGCCGCGACGGCGCCAAGGCCGAACAGCGCGGCCCCGCCGAGGACCCTCGCCCGCGCGGCGACCCCACCGCCCCCGACGAGCAGCTCGACGGCGATGAGGGTGGCGGCGAGGCCGGCCGCGGCGAGGCCGTAGTACCAGCAGGCGATGAAGGCGACGCCCGCGAGCAGGCCGCCGATGCCGAGCCCCAGGGCGCTGCGCCGCCGCAAGGCCGCCGTGGTGGCGGCGGCGGAGAGGCCGAGCCAGCCGACGTTGAGAACCTCGGTGATGCCGTTGTGGGCCTCACAGCGCAAGAACGGCGCGAGGCCGAGGAGCACGCCCGCGAAGGCGGCGCCGCGGGCAGTGGCCCCGGCCGCCCGCGCGACGAGGTGGGCGGCCACGGCGGCGAGCCACAGCTCGAAGCAGAGGACGAGGTTCCAGGCGACGGGCAGGGTGGAGATGCGCTGGATGGGCACGCTGAGCAGGGCGTTCAGCGGGTCGATGAAGTACAAGCGGCCGCCGCGCGGGTGGGCGAGCAGATCCGTCTCGAGCGGGATGCGGCCAGTCTCGCGCAGGGCTTGGTCGAACCACCAAAATCCCCAGATGTGGTTCCAGACGTCCACGTCCGGGTGGCCGAGCAGGCGGCCCCCCAAGTCCAGCGGGAGCGGCCACACCAGAAACAGCACCAGCAGGGCGTAGCCGACGACGACGCCCGCGATTTCGGCCCCGCGACCCCTCACCGTGGCCCCGGCCCTTCGGACAGGCAGCGCGCGATGGCGGCCGCCGCGACGACGTGGCCGCGGGCCGAGAAGTGGCCGTCATACCGGAGAAAGGGCGACTCGCCGCGCAGCACGCTGTTGCGAAGGGCGGGGAGGAGGTCGCAGCGCGGCAGGCCGGTGGCGTCCACCGTGGCGAGGAGGTCCCGGTGGAAGGCGACAATGTCGGCGTCGGCGGGCGGGTGGCCGAGCGCGCCCAGCGTGGCCGCCGCGGAGGCGTCGTCGAGCATCCACGGCGCAGGCGCGAGCACGACCCACAGCACATCTCCGCGGGACTCGGCGGCCGCACCGAAGCGGCGCAGCGCCGCGCCCAGCTCTTGGAGCAGGCCGCGCCGGTGCCCGGCGCCCGGGCGGGTCATGGCCAGCGTCTCCTGCTTGTAGCGGGTGAGCGTGCCGTTTGCGGCGACGACGGGCTGGTGCCGCAGCACATGCACGGCCGAGAACAACACGCTCCAGCGCTTGAGGCGGTGCGCCCAGGTGGCGGGGCGGTACGGGACGATGGGACGGCCCGGCCCGGCGTGGCCCGGGGGCGCCGGCGGCAACGGCGCGTCCACGGACTGCACCCGCATCCGCCCGCGCCACGCCGGGTTGTCCGTGAGGTCGTTGCCGGAGAACAGGGTGTAGAGGACGCCCTCGACGGGGGTGGCGTCGGCCAGGCGGGCGTAGCGGAGGTGGGACTCCCAGGTGCCGTAGCCATCCACGCCGGCGTTCACGGCGCCGATGCCCGCCCGCGCGGCGAGCTGCGCGGCGAAGGTGTCCCCGGCGTCCACCTGGACCGCGAGGGTGTAGGAGTCTCCCACCGCGAGCCAGCGCGGCAGACCCGCTGGCGGCCCCGGGGCGCGGGTGCCGTCGGGCGCGACCTCCACGGCGATCTCGCCCTCTGGCGATGGCCAGGTGGTGCGGTAGCCCGGCACCGGCACATGGCCGAGCTGGGCGTCCATCTGGTAGAGACCAGGGGTCGCGTCCCGCGACGGCTCGCCGAGCAGCTCGGCGGCGGGGGCCGGGGCGAGGAGGCGCGCGCCCCCCTCGGCCAAGGCCGCGCCCACCACGAGGCCGCCCAGCAAGAGCCCGGCCCGGCCGGCCCAGCGGCGCCAACGCGGTGTCCCTGGTTGCGGGCCCACGGCTCCCCTCCCCGCCGTCCCGTATCGCGGCCTGTCCCGAGCGGCCCGCGGCGATGATTTGACGCCGCGTTGACGACGAACGGTCCGTTCGCCATCATTCTCTCCCTGCGTGGAGGGCGCATGAGCGGTCTGTGGACGATGGGGTGGGGTTGGGTCAGCTTGGCGGCCGCCGCACAGACGGTCGAGGGCACGGCCATCCGCGTCAGCACCAACGACGCCGGCGTCTGGAACGACCCCGACACGTCCACCGGCTTCCAGTGGAGCCCGGACGGCGGCAGCGAATGGGTGGAGTTCACCTACGCGGGCTACGCGTGGCAGCGCTTCGCCATCTCCTACACCGCGGGCGAGGACGACCTCGTCTGGTTCAACAACAGCCACCAGTACGGCACCAACCTGGAGGTGCTCGCCGAGGCGACGGTGGACGACGGCGTGTCCATCGGCACCAGCTACACCTACGGCGGAGGCGGCCTGACGGTCGTGAAGGACGAGCTCTGGGGCCCCTCCGACTCCGTGATGCTGGTTCGGTTCACGCTGTTCAACGGCGGGGACGCCGACCTCGAAGACCTCGTCGTCCTCTACGCGGCAGACGCGGACCAGGACAGCGCCCGCACCTACAACACGCTCAACAACGTGCAGCGTCTGGACAGCGCGCCGGCGGGCAACTGGGTCGAGAGCATCGGCCCGGAGTCCGGCTACGCCATCGGGTTCGGCGCGTGCGACCCGGAAGACTCCGAGCTGGGCCACGACAGCTCCTGGTCCACCAACACCGCCACCGACAACGGGGTCCAGGACGGCGGCGGCAACGCGGGCGACGCCGAGATGGTCATCCGCTACCTTCACCCGGACCCGCTGCCCGTGGGCGGCACCCTGCTCGTCAGCTTCCTCGTGTCGGTCGCCGAAACCGACGAGGTCGCCCAGGACTTGTACCTCGCGGCGCGGGACACCTGCGCGTTCTGCGACGACGACTTCGACGGCGTGGACGGCGATGCGTGCGGGGGCGCCGACTGCGACGACGCGGACGCCGGGGCCTTCCCGGGCGCGCCGGAGTCCTGGTACGACGGGGTGGATCAGGACTGCGCCGGGGACAACGACTTCGACGCCGACGCCGACGGGGACACCCCCCTCGAGTTCGGCGGCTCGGACTGCGACGACGCCGACCCGACGCGGTCGGGCCTGTCCACGGAGACCTGGTACGACGGGGTGGACCAGGACTGCGCCGGGGACGACGACTTCGACGCCGACGGGGACGGCGCGGTCGCGCAGGCGTTCGAGGGGACCGACTGCAACGACGCCGACGCCGGGGTGTCCCCGGACGCCGCCGAGATCTGGTACGACGGCGTGGATCAGGACTGCGACGGCAACGACACGGACGCGGACGGTGACGGCGTCGGGGTCGACGAGGACTGCGACGACACCGACGCCGCGCGGGCGGACGCCGCGGACTGCCCGGAGGGGGACGACGGCGGGGCCGACACCGCGGCGGGCGACGGGTCCGGGCGGGCGGGCGGAAGCGGCGGCAAGCTGGGCGTCGGATGTGCGGTCGCGTCGGGTGCGCCGGTGCCGTTGCTCGGGCTCGGGGTGGCCGTGGCGCTGCTCGGCGCCCGGCGGCGGCGCCGGGGCTAGGCGCCGAGAGGCAGCAAGGCGGGTTGCTGGAGCGCCGGCCCCTCGAAGCCGATGACTTGCAGGCCCGGGTTGACCTCGGCCACCTTGCGGAGCCACTCCTGGCAGGCGCCGCAGGGGCCGAGGTAGCGCACGCCCTCTTGCAAGCCCACGACGGCCACCGCGAGGATGTCGGCCCGCCGCAGCCCGGGGTTCTGCACCAGGGCCGAGCCGATGGCGTTGCGCTCGGCGCAGAGGGTGCCCGTCGGCAGGCTCACCTCGACGTTCACGCCGCGCAGGGTCTCCAAACCGCCCCCGGGCTTGCGCACCACGACCGTCGCGAGCACTTCCTGGCGCCCCTTTCGAAACCAGAAGTTCGCCTCCGTGTCCCCGCTCACCGGGCGCTCGGGCCGGAGGCTGCGAAAGTGGTCATGCCAAGCGCGGAGCTCTTCGATCGCCCGGCTGGCGGCCTCGTCGGGCTTGCGCAGCGGCACCTGGGCCGCCGCTTCGAGGGCGCGGCTGGTGTGGGCCCTGAAGCCGTCGCAGCTCAGGGTGATGCCGTCCCCCCGGACCTCCACGTCCGCCCGCGCGGCCGGCACCGCGATGATCCTTGGCTTCCACCGGGACAATGTGGCAGCCAGCCCGGAGACCATCGCGGCCGTCCCCGTGCTGGCGGAGAGCCACACCTCGAGCTGCGCCGCCCAGCCGGCCGGATTCGCCTTGGCCAACGCTGCGGCATGCTGGAGAATGGGCAACTGCACGACCTCGTGGAGCTCGGCCGGGTCCAGCGTGAAGGCGTCGCAGCCGAGGTGCACCGACGCCGCCTGGACCGACGCGCGCCCCGCGAGCCGCGCCGTCGCCCAGGCGGCAAGGAAGTCGCCGGTCCCGACCGGCGTGCTTTGTGCAGAGGCGGGCCCCGCCGAGACGAGCAGGATCTGCAAGGGCGCGTCGCCGGCCTCCATCACCGCGTCCAACGCGGCCGCCAGCAAGGGCACCCGCACCTCGGGCCAGTCTTCGTTCCTCACCCGGACCGGCGGCGAGAGCGTGGCGCCACGGCCATCGGGCGTGATCGTCAGGCCGCCACCCGCCGCGACCGCCGCCAGCGCGCGCCCGGCCGGCTGCAGCAGCTCCTCTTTGGGCCGCAGGTGCGTCACCCCGCGGCCGCCCTCCCCTCGCCGGACGAGCAGGACGTCATGGTGGCCAATGTTGTGAACGAGCACACGCTGCAAGCTGGCCACGGTCGCGCCCTCCGGTCCGGGGCAGGCCAGGATCGGCCGACGCCGGCCCCGTGTCAAGAGAGACGAAGCGCAACCCGGGCGAGAACGGCGCGAAGGCGACCGCCCTGGGCGCACCTCCCCTGAGGTGCTACCATTCGTCGAATGGCCGTCACCGTCCGTCCCTGGCTCCCCACGCGCGTCCCGCCGGGCGCGCGGTCGGGAGGGGTGTCTTCGGTCGAGCGGCTGTCGAGCGGCAAGCGCGTCAACCGCGCGGCAGACGACGCGGCGGGGCTGGGCGTCGCCACCAACCTGGAGACCGCGGCCCGCTCCACGCGCATGGCCCTCCGCAACGCCCGCGGCGCGCTGGACGTCATCGAGATCGCGGAGAGCGGCACCCGCGAAATCGAAGACCAGCTTCAGCGTTTGCGCACCCTCGCCGTCCAAGCGGCCTCGGAGACGCTCGACGCCGACGAGCGCGCGTACATCGCAGAAGAGGCCGCCACCATCATCGGCAGCGTCGACGCCACGGCCCGCAGCACCACCTGGGGCAGCGAGTTTTTGCTGCTCGGCAGCGGCATCGACGTCGCCTTCGTCATGAACACGTCTCTCTCGATGAGCCCCGAGATCGGCGCGCTGCTCGCCGCAGTCTCCACCTTCGAGGCGGATCTGTCCGCTGCCGGCCTGGACGTTCAGTTCGCCCTCTCCGAAATCAACGCCTCGGTAGACCCTCTCGACGGCAGCCGTCGCGTGGCCGACTTCGGCGAGGACGTGCAGGCCGCGTTGTCCTCGCTCGGCACCCGTTTCGGCCTGCAGGACGCCTACGCCGCGCTGCTGGAGGCCGCGGGCGTCGAGGCCATCCCCGGCGCAGTCGACCCAGACGCCCTCGGCTTCCGGCCGGGCGCCCGCGAGCGCCACATCATCTTGTTCTCGGACGACCCCCGGGATCTCGACTTTCTGTCCAGCCCCGACACCGCGGCCGACGTGGGGCAGCGCCTCGCCGACGCCGGCTTCATCGTTCACGCCATCATCGACACTGCCCAGGCGGCGCTGTACCAGCCCATCGTGGACGCGACGGGCGGCACGCTCTCCAACGCCGGCAACGTGGGCCAGTTCATCGGCAGCGCCCTCCAGGCCATCGGCGACGACGTGGTCACCCGCATCGGCCCCGACGAGCCGATGAGCGCCCAGGTGGGCATCGGCTCCGCCGCCGACGACCGCATCTCCCTCGCGCTGCCCGTGAACCTCAGCGTGGCGGGCCTCGGCATCCGCGGG
>JBEIVK010000214.1:0-6289 GCA_040373935.1 Alphaproteobacteria bacterium | reverse complement strand
CTCCTCCAGCTCGACGCGGCCGTTCGCGCCCACCTGCCCACCGCCACGGCGCCCGCGGCCCGCGCGCTGGTCGCCCTGCACGCGGAGGTCGGCGGCCTCACCGAGGCCCTCGGCGGCCGTCCGTTGCCGCCCCTGCCCCTCGCCGCGCCGGGGCCCCAGGCGTGACGGGCCAGCTGCCGGCGGCCGACGGCGGCTTCAACCCGAAAGGGCGCGATCGACTGCGCTGGTCCGACCTCGCGAACCTCGCCGGCGTCCTGACGCTCTCGCGGCTCCCGTTCGCCCTCGCCTTCCCGTGGGCGACCGGCAGCCGCAGCACCGCGCTGGCGTTGTACATCGTCGCCGTCAGCACGGACGTGCTCGACGGCTGGGCGGCCCGGCGCAGCGGCACCGCGTCCTTCACGGGCTCGGTGCTCGATGGCTGGCTGGACAAGGTGCTGCACGTCAACGCCGCGTGGTCCTTCGTGGTGGCGGACTGGATGCCCGGCTGGTGGATGCTCTGCTGGTTCTCCCGCGAGATCGTCCAGGCGCCAATGGTCATCTGGCTGGCCGGCCCCTTCTACCGGGGCGAAGCCCCGGCCCACCACGCCACCCGCGTCGGCAAGCTCACCAGCGTGCTGCTCGCCGTCGCCATCGTCGGGCTCCTGCTCGGGCTGCGCCCGCTCGCCGCGGCGCTCACCCCGCTCATCGGCCTGCTCGGCTTCACCGCCGCGCTCCAGTACCTCTGGCGCGACGTGCGCGCTTGGCGCGTGCGCCGCCTTGAAGCGGGTCCGCCCGCCCGTTAGCGGCCCTGCTTCTCTCTGCCGGCCCTCTGCCCGCACCTCCCCGTCCGCCCGGGGCCCCGCGCCCCGCCCAGGCCACCCGTGACCAGCCTCCCGCCCCTGATTCGCGAAGAGCAGGACCACCTCGTCCGCACCCGGCGCCTCCTCCAAGAGCACCCCGAGGAGGCGGTTCGCAGCGACGAAGAGCCCATCCGAGAGCTGATGCGGCTGCGCGAGGACTACCTCGAAGCCCGCCTCCCGGACGACAAGGCCACCATCCAGCAGCAGATCGACACGCTCACCGCCCAGCTCGATCAGCAGCGCCGCGCCCGCAAGACGGAGTGGGTCGATCCGGATTCCCCGTATTTCGCCCACCTCCAAGTCGAAGAAGACGGCCGCAAACGCGACATCTTCCTCGGTCGCGCCACGCGCCTGGAGAACGGCCTGCGCATCGTGGACTGGCGCGATGCGCCGGTCTCCCGCCTGTTTTATCAGTACGCCGAGGGAGACGAGTACGCTGAGGAGATCGCGGGCCGCGTGCGCGAGGGCACGCTGACCGCCCGCCGCACCCTGCACATCGAGGGCGGGGCCCTGATGCGCGTCGGCACCCCCCGCGAAAACTACGTCCTCCACGGCGACACCTGGGAGCAATTCGCGCGGGACACGCAGAAGCTCGCCGGCGGGGCCGGCAGCGCGCTGCGGGCGGGCGCGGTGGGGGACGCCCGCCTCGGGGCCGGGGCGCGCCTGCGCGCCGACAAGCACCTGCCCGACATCGCCGCCTTGATCGACCCGGAGCAGTTCCAGCTCATCTCGCGGGAAAACAAGGGCGTGGTCGTGCTGCGGGGCTCCGCCGGCTCGGGCAAGACGACGGTGGCGCTGCACCGCATCGCCTACCTGGCCTTCCAGCTCGGCGCCTCCTTCGATCCGGACCGCGTGCTCGTCATCGTGTGGGGCCGCGCCATGCGCGACTACGTCGCCCATGTCTTGCCGGCGCTCGGCGTGGCCGGCGTGCAGGTGACGACGTGGACCGAATGGGCCCGCGACATGATGGCCAAGCACTTCAGCTTCCTGCCGCCCTTCATCGCGGACGACACGCCCGAGCCGGTCGTGCGCCTCAAGCTGCACCCGCGGGTGTCGGAGCTGCTCGCCAAGCAGATCGCCCGCAGCCCGGTCACGCGGGCCGGGGCGGCGCAAGCAGTGTGGGACTGGGCGCGCCTGCTCACGGATCGCGCGGCGCTCGCCGAGGCGCTCGGCCCCGACATGAGCGAGGAGGCCTTGGAGCGCGCCTTGCGCTGGACGACCGAGCAGACCACCGCCGTCCTCAAGTTCTGCGAGGGGGACCACGAGGTGGACGCCCGCCTGGACACCGAGGACGACGCGCTGCTGCTGCGCGCGTGGCAGCTGCGGCTCGGGCCTCTCCAAAAGCGCCCGGGCAAGCCTGTGAAGCACCAACACATCGTGCTGGACGAGGTGCAGGACTTCTCGCCGGTGGAGGTGCAGGTCCTGCTCGACACCACCGACAAGAACCGCTCGGTCACGATGGCCGGAGACACCCGGCAGCACATCAGCGAGGCGGCGGGCTTCACCTCCTGGATGGACTTCCTCACCCACATCGGGGTCGAGTCCACGGCGCTCTCCACGCTCGAGGTGTCCTACCGCAGCACCCACCCGATCACGCGCTTCGCGATCTCGGTGCTCGGAGACGAAAACGAGCCGCCGCCGCGCACCACCCGCGACGGCCCGCCGGTTGAGCTGTTCCGCTTCACCGACCACGGGGCCTGCGTCGCCTTCCTCGCCGAAGAGCTGCGGGCCCTGCTGCACGCCGAGCCCCACGCCAACGTCGCCCTGCTCACGCCCGACGCCGGGCTGGCCGAGCTGTACGTGCGTGGGCTGCGCCGGGCCGAGGTGCCCGACGTGCGCCTCGTGGAGAACCAGAAGTTCGCCTTCGCGGCCGGCGTCGACGTGGTGGAGGCGAGCCAGGTCAAGGGCCTGGAGTTCGACTACGTCGTCATCATCGAGGCGAGCGCGGCGCATTGGCCGGACACGCCGCACCACCGCCGCCTGCTGCACGTCGCCGCCACCCGCGCGGTGCACCAGCTCTGGCTCACCGCGGTGGGCTCGCCCGCGTCCATCCTCCCGGAGGACACGCGATGAGCCCGGGCGCGCCGCCGGCGCTCGTCCGGGCGCGCCTCCACGGGCCCGCGATGGACGGCCTCGCACGCCTGCTCGTGGACGACCTGCTTCACCGCCCGGTCCAAGACCTGCTCGACCCGGCCCTGCTCGCCCGGCAGGCCGTCGCGGCGCTGCGGGCGGCCACCCGGGAGGGCCGGGTCGAGGCCCAGCTTCGCCGCTCCCTGCGGGAGTTGCAGGCGCGCGTGCCGCCCGGGCGACCGGGAGACGGCGCGCCGCCCGAGCTGGTGGCCCCGGTGCGCGCCCTGCTCGCGCGGCCGGTCGCGTTCAACCGCGCGCTGGTGCACCGCATGCTGGACCACCCAGCCATTCGGCGCCTCCTCCGGGACTTGCTGGTCGGCGCGCTGCACGGCTTCGCGGAGCGCCTGCGCAACCTGCCCATCCCGCCGGCGCCGCAAGCGGCACAAAAGGGCCTTGGCCGCCTCAAGGCGCTGAGCGGGGGGCTCATGTCGGTCGGCGAAGAGCTCCTGGGCGGGGTCTCCAAGGAGCTGGAGGCCCGCACCGCCCAGCGCATCCATGACTTCGTGGACGACGCCCTGGCGGCCACCCTCTCCCAGATGGCGGACCACCTCTGCGACCCGGCGCACGCCGGCACCCAAGGCGCGTTCCGGGCGCACCTCCTCGATGTTCTCCTGGCCACCGACAATGGCGTGCTGGTCGCCGAGATGGACAAGTTCGGCGTGGACGCCGTGGTGGACGCCGGGGCCGCCGTCGCCAAGGGCCTCGCCGCCCGCCCCACGCTGGACGACGAGGCCCGCCGCTTCGCCCAGGCCCTCGCCGAAGCCACCGCCGGACGCACCGCCCACGACCTGCTCGCCGAGGCCGGCCTCGCCGAAGACACCGCCTGGCGCGCAGACCTCGAGGCCGCCATCGCCGCGCGCGGGCGGGACTTGGTCGGAACGGATGCCTTCGGCGCGTGGCTGGACGCCCTGCTCGCCCCCGAGCCCGGCTGAGCGCCGCTGCCGCCGGCCGCACCGCCCGCGACCTGCGCGCCGATGCCGCCCTCCCCGAGACCGCCCCCCTCGCCGCCGGGGGGCGGGAGGTCGCGAACACCCCGGGGCGCGGGGCCGCCTCGCCCCGAGGGCCGGCCAGGCCTCTCGGAGCGGAGCCGGAGCGCCGGCGCCTCAAGCCGCGAACTGCCGCTCGACCAGCCGCTTGTAGAGCCCGCCGCGGGCCATCAGCTCCTCGTGCGGGCCGGTCTCCACCGCCTCGCCCTGCTCGATGACGATGACGCGGTCGGCGTCCTTCACGGTGCTGAGCCGGTGGGCGATGATGAGCGTGGTGCGCCCTTGCATCAGGCGGTCCAAGGCCTCCTGCACGAGATGCTCGGACTCGGCGTCCAGCGCGCTCGTCGCCTCGTCGAGGACGAGCACCCGCGGGTCCTTCAACAAGGCGCGGGCGATGGCCACGCGCTGCTTTTGGCCGCCAGAGAGGCGCACGCCGCGCTCTCCCACCACGGTGCCATAGCCCTCGGGGAAGGCAGAGACGAAGTCGTTGGCGTGGGCGGCCCGCGCCGCGGACTCCACCTCGGCGTCGGTGGCGCCGGGCCGGCCATAGCGGATGTTCTCGCGGATGGTGGTGGCGAAGAGGATGGGCTCCTGGCTGACGACGCCGACCTGCTGGCGCAGCCAGTCCGGGTCCAAAGAGCGGAGGTCTTCGCCGTCGAGGCGAAGGACGCCACCCTGCGGATCGTAGAAGCGGGAGAGCAGCGCGGCGACCGTGCTCTTGCCGCCGCCCGAGGGGCCGACCAGCGCCACGACCTCGCCGGGCGCCAGGCGCAAGCTCATCCCGCGCAGCACCGGGGCGTCCGGCCGCGTCGGGTACGCGAAGGTGACGCCGTCCAGGGTGACCTCGCCGCGCACGTCCGCGAGCCGCGCCTCCCCACCCGACACGGCGGGCGCGCGGTCCAGCAGCTCGAAGACGCGCTCGCTCGCGCCGATGGCCTTGGCGAAGTCCTCGTAGAGCCCGGAGAGCGCACCCACGCTGAACGCGACCGTGAAGGTGTACAGGAGGAAGCTGGTGAGATCGCCAAAGGACATGCGGCCCTCGGAGAGCAGCACGCCGCCGTACCAGAGCACCGCCGCGATGGCCCCGTAGCCGGCGAAGCTGACGGCGCCCTGGAAGGTGGCGCCGAGGCGGGCGCGCTGCCGGGCCAGCGCGTAGCTGCGCTCCACCGCGGACCCGTAGCGCTCGATCTCCGCGCTCTCGCGGGCGAAGGCGCGCACGGTGCGCACGCCGGACAGGGTCTCCTCGGCGACGGCGGTGGCCTCGGCCAAGGCGTCTTGCACCTCGCGGCTGACGGCCCGCAAGGAGCGCCCGTAGAAGCCCGCCCCGACCGCGACGACCGGCACCACCGCGAGCATCACGAGCGTGAGCTGCCAGTTCATCCATAGCAGCACGGCCACGGCGCCGACCGCGGTGAGCGCGAAGCGGAGGGCCATCGACACGTTGACCGTGACGGCGTTCTGAAGGACCTGCGTGTCCGCCGCGAGGCGGTTGGTGAGCTCGCCCGTGCGTTGGGCGTCGAAGAAGCCCACCTCCTGCCGGATGAGCGCGCCGAACAGTTGCTTGCGCAGCCGGGAGACCACGCGCTCGCCGGCGGTGGTGAAGAGCCACGCCCGCGCCGCGGTGGCGAGCCCCGTCAACGCGAAGACCCCGAGCAGAAGCAGCACCCCGCGGTCCACCGCCGCGCGGCCCTCGCCCCCCACCACGCCGTCGATGAAGACACCCACGATCTTGGGCGTGGCGAGCGAGAGCCCGCTGCCCATCAGGAGAAAGACGGTGCCCGCGAGGAGCCGGCCGGCCTCCGGGCGCGCGAGGGCGAGGATGCGCTGGAACGAAGCCGAGCGGAGCGGTGGGCGGGACATGCGGCATGTCCTGCACACCGCCCCCCGGCGGTCAAGGGGCGGCGGCGCCGACGACCGTGATCGACAGGGTCTGGCGCATGTCCGGGCCGTAGCTGCGGTGCAGGCCGTCGGCGAACTGCAGCGTGAGCGTGTGCGGGCCCGGCGCCAGCTCGAGCGTCGCCGTGGTCTCGCCCTTGCCGTAGTGGATGTGCGTCGCGTCCTTCGGCACCGCCTCACCGAGCGGGGGGGCCTCCCCGTCGACGATGAGGTGGTGGTGCCCGGTGCCGGCGGCCAGCGCCCCGGCCGGGGCGACGGCCATGCCGCTCACGCCGAACTGGAGGTTGATCGGGCTCTTCACCTCGTCGCCCTCCGCGAGGCCGACGAAGTTGACCGAGGCCCCGGCGGGGGGCGCCTCGGTGGCCGGACCCGCCGCGGCGTCGGCGTGGCCGGCGTGGGGATCGGCTGCGGGGGCGGCGGGCGGCGCGGCGGGGGCCT
>JBEIVK010000517.1:0-3429 GCA_040373935.1 Alphaproteobacteria bacterium | reverse complement strand
GCGGGCCGACGTGCAGGAGGAGATCGCGCGGTTGCGGGCGGCGGGCGTCGCCTTTCCGCCCGAGGTGGCGCCGGCCCCCGCAGCAGCCCGCACCGGGCCGTTCGCGGGGCTGACGGTCGTGCTGACGGGGACCTTGCCCACTTGGTCGCGGGAGGAGGCAAAGTCCCGTTTGGAGGCGGCTGGCGCAAAGGTGACGGACTCCGTCTCCAAAAAGACCGGGCTGCTGGTGGCGGGGGAGGCCGCAGGGTCCAAGCTGGACAAGGCGCGGTCCCTCGGCGTGCCGGTCATCGACGAGGCCGAGCTGCGGCGCCGCCTCGGCGAGCCTGCGGCATGAGCGGGGCCATCCGCCGCCACATCTTCGTGTCGGGGCGCGTCCAGGGCGTGTTCTACCGGGCCAGCGCGGCGGCCGAGGCCGAAGCGCGCGGGCTCGCCGGATGGGTGCGCAATCTGCGGGATGGGCGGGTGGAGGCCGTGGTCGAAGGGCCCGCCCCCGCCGTCGAGGCTTTTGTGGCCTGGGCCCACCGGGGGCCGGTCGCCGCGCGGGTGGACGCCGTAGAGGCCCACTCCGACGAGCCGGCCGGCCTCACGGGCTTCGCGGTGCGCCCCACCGCATGAGGCGCGCGCGCGGCGTGCCCGCGGGCGCAGCGGGGAGATTCGGGAGGGGACAGGGGAAACCAAGGTTTCCCCCGTAACGCCCCCTTCCTGCCCTGCCGGAGGCTCAATCCATGTAGCCGAGCGCCCGCAGCTCTTCGTTCTCTTCGTCGGACAGCGGGGCGCGCGCCTCCCCGTTGCGGAACGGGCGGTTGGGCCCCAGGGCGAGAAAGGCCTCGCGCAAGGCGGTGAACACGCTGGGCAGGCGCTCCTTGGCGTTGACGCGCTCCCCCGGATCCGCGCCCAGATCGAACAACCGCAGGCGGCGCGGCTTGAGGTGGGCGACCAGCTTGACGAGGCCGTCCGCCGTCTCGGTGACCAAGGCCCAGTCGTTGTCGTCTTGCAGCACGAGCACGCGGCGCTCGGGCAGCGGCGCGCCCGGTGTGCCGGCGAGCGCCGGGGCGAGGTCGAAGCCGTCCAGCCCGGCGGGGAGCGGCAGCCCGGCGAGGCTGGAGAGCGTGGGGTAGAGGTCCACGGTTTGCGTGGGCACGCCGATCACCGCGCCGGCCTGGACCCGCCCCGGCGCCCAGACCACCACGGGGACCCGCAGCACCTCCTCCCACATCACGTTGTCGTGCCCGTAGTAGCCGTGCTCGCCGAAAGCCTCGCCGTGGTCGGAGAAAAACACGACGATGGTGGGGCGCCGGGTGGAGCGCGCGAGGGCCATGAGCGTGGCGATGTGGGTGTCGAGGTAGCGCAGGCTGCCGTCGTACAGGTCGATGAGCGTCTGCCGCTTGCGGGCGGGCACCGATTTGTTGCGGCGGTTTTTCTGGATGAAGTCGATGGTTTTCGCCGGCGAGATGGCCGGGGACCGCCCGTCCAGGAACGCGCTGCGGTGGGGCTCCGGCGGAGAATAGGGCGCGTGGGCGTCGAACAGGTGGACGAAGCCGAAGAACGGAGCCGACTCGTCGGCCGTGAGCGCCGGGAGCCGCGCGAGGACCTTCGGGCTGCGGCGGGCCTTCGGGCCGTCGGGGAACAGCTCCCAGGTGGCGAAGCCTTGGCCGAAGTTGGCCTCCGGGACAAACTTGATCGACGTCGCCAGGCCGAAGGTGCGGTAGCCGTGGTGGGCGAAGTGCTCGGCGAGGGACCACTCGTCGTCGGGGAGCCGCAGGCCCTGCTTCAGCTTGGCGTGGTGGATGACGTAGCGGCCCGAGAACAGGCTGCCGTGGGTGCCGTCGGTGAGCGGGGCCTGCGCCCAGGAGCGCGCGAAGCGCCCGCCCTCCGCCGCCACGGCGTCGAGCGTGGGCATGGTGTCCCGCGCGTAGCCCCACGCGCCGATGTGGTCCGCCCGGACGGTGTCGAGAGACACCAACAGCACGTTGGGCGCGTCGGCCGCGGCGAGGGACGGGCTCGCCGCGAGGCCGGTGGCCGGGCGCGCGGTGCGCACGGCGGGCGGAGGCTTGCCGCGGCAGCCGGCGGGGCGGCTGCACGCGAGGGCGAAGAGCAGGGCGAGCAGCGGGCCGCGCATCCGTGGGCCTCCGGGCCGCCGAGGGCTAACGGGGGCGAGCCCCGGCGTCAGCGGGCCGGGGAGGGGAGCGCGACGTTGGTGATGGCGGCGGCCACCTGGGGCACGCCGTAGCCGGAGTGGATCATGGCGATGGGCAGGCCGCTCTCCTGGAGGGTGGGCCTCAGCTGGTCGCTCATCGCGTGGGACACGAAGCGGGCGATGAAGATGACGAGGTCGAACTTGCAGCTGAGCGCGGCCTCGCGCAGCGCCTCGGCGCGCTTGCGCTCCCAGGCGCGGCACCACGTCAGCGTGGCGAAGCCGAAGGCCTTGGCCAGGCGATCCCGGGCGTGCTTTGAGCCTTCTCCGCCGATGACCAGCACGCGCTTGCCGGCGCACCAGGTGGCCAGCGCCGGGTCGAGGGGGGCGCGGCCGGCGGCGCTTTCCGCTGCGGCGGTGGAGTCGTCGTCGTCCATCCACTTGCGGAGGGCCTTGCGCACGGCGGCGGGAAGCGCGGCGACGCCGGCCAGGAGGTCTGCGGCGGCCGGCTCGATCGCTTGCAGGAACTGCCGGTCCGAGGGAGCGACCCCGGCGGCGCGGGCGCGGACGATCGCTTCGACCAATGGCGTCAGCTCGCCGCCGGAGACGGCATCCCGCACCGCACGCATGGCGCGCTTCTCGGCGCCGGGCCCGGCGGGGGGGGCGCAGAGCGCGGCCCACGCGTCCTCGGCCTCGGCGCGCCAGGAGCCGTGGCGCGGGGAATGGGCGCGTGCGAGGCCCCACACGAAGCCGGGTTGAACCTCGGCGGACCACGCGGTGAGGCGCCGGAAGGCGTCGTCGATCGGCTGTTGGGGCAGGCCGGCGCCGCGCTCTGCTTGGAGGGCGCGGAGGCGCGGCACGATGACGGCGAGGACCTCGCGCCGGTCGTCGCTGCAGGTGCCCCACTGGTCGAGGGCAGCGATGCAGCGCAGGACGGCGGCGAGCGCGGCCTGCGCGCTGTCGGGGGTGTCGAGCTTCGGGAAGGGCCCCAGGTCCTTCAGCACGGCGGCCCTTCGGATGGCGCCGGCCAATGCGTCCTGGGTGCGGGCGGTGGACGGCGCCGGGACGGCTCCTTGGGGAGGGCGGGCCGCGCCCGGCTTGGGCCCGCCGCGGAAGCGCTGGTTGAGGGCGGCGGCTGCTGCGACCGGATCCACCGGGAGTGACGCCGGCTTCGCGGGCGGCGGCGCGGCCGGCTCCGCCACCGAGGCAAGCGCCGGGCTCTGGGCAGCCGGCGGGGCCTCGGCCTCCGGGGCGACGACCGCGGCCTCCGCCTCCGGGGCGGCCGGCGGGGCCTC
>JBEIVK010000634.1:0-2759 GCA_040373935.1 Alphaproteobacteria bacterium | reverse complement strand
CCGTGGACTCTGCGAATGCCAACAGATTTTTTCCCGGGGGCCTCGACCTTCGCCGGCGCGGCTGGCGCGCCCCGCGCTCAGACCCGCGAAAACCCCGCGCCCTTCGCGTTCGACGGGGTAAGCCCCCCGACACCCGTGAATCCACGTAATAACAAAAGCCGCCCGGTGGGGCGGCTGAAGGGCCCGGCCGCGCCCCTCAGGGGCCGGCCGAGCGAGACCATGCGGGGGATCAGCCCTTCGCGCGCTTCATCTGGTTGATGGCGCTGCCCGCCACGAACCAAGCGAACTGCTCGGGGCTGTACGTGTTGCGCGTGGCGATCGTGTCGCGGCTGCCGTCGGCGTGGCGCAGCACGAGCGACGGGGAGCCGCCATGGGCGACCGCACCGATGCCGACGATGTCCACCACGTCGTCGCCGCGGACCTTGTCGTAGTCTGCCGGATCCGCGAAGGTGAGCGCGAGCACGCCCTGCTTTTTCAGGTTCGTCTCGTGGATGCGGGCGAAGCTGCGCACGATGACGGCCTTGCCGCCCATGTGCCGGGGCTCCATCGCGGCGTGCTCACGGCTGCTGCCCTCGCCGTAGTTTTCGTCGCCGAAGATGACCCACCCCTGCCCGGCCGCCTTGTAGCGCTTCGCGATGTCCGGGTGGCTCGCCTTCTCGCCGGAGAGGAAGTCCAGGCCGACACCGAAATCGTCGGTGAGCGCGTTGTGGGCGCCCAGCATGAGGTTGCCCGAGATGTTGGTGAGATGCCCGCGGTACTTCAGCCACGGCCCAGCGGCGGAGATGTGGTCCGTCGTGCACTTGCCCTTGGCCTTCACCAGAATGCGCAGGCCGGAGAAGTCGCCGCCCGACCATGCCGCGAAGGGCTCCAACCGCTCCAGGCGGTCCGAGCCGGGGGCGATGCGCACCTCGACGGACCCGCGGGCGTCGAGCGGCAGCGGGCCCTGGTAGCCGTCCGTCGGGTTGAGGAAGCCGCGGGCGGGCAGCTCTTCGCCCTGCGGAGCGTCCAGCTTGAACGCCACGCCATCGGCGCCGACCAGGGTGTCCACCGCCGGGTTGAAGGCGATGTCGCCCGACAAGGCGATGGCCGTCACCAGCTCGGGGCTGCCGATGAAGGAGAGCGTCTCGGGGTTGCTGTCGTTGCGGCCGCGGAAGTTGCGGTTGAACGACGTGATGATCGTGTTCTGCGTGCCTTTTTGGACGTCGTCGCGCTTCCACTGGCCGATGCAGGGGCCGCACGCGTTGGCGAGCACCGTGCCGCCGATTGACTCGAACGCGGCCATGTGGCCGTCGCGCTGGATGGTGGCCATCACCTTGTCGGAGCCGGGGGTGATCATGAACGCGGCCTTCGCCTTCACGCCACGGGCGGCGGCCTGCCGGGCGATGTGCGCGGCGCGGGAGATGTCCTCGTAGGAGCTGTTCGTGCAGGAGCCGATCAGCGCGGCGGTGACGGCGCGGGGCCAGCCCTCGGCGGCGCACTCGGCCGGGAGGTCGTTGACCGGGCGCCCGCGATCCGGGGTGTGCGGGCCGACGACGCGCGGCCCGAGGGTGCTGAGGTCGATCTCGACCACGCGGTCGTAGTAGGCCTCGGGGTTGGCCTCCACCTCGGGATCCGCGCGCAGCTCGGCGGCGTGCTTGCGGGCGAGCGCCGCAAAGTCTGCCCGCCCGGTGGCCTCGAGGTACTCCGCCATTTTTTCGTCGAAGGGGAAGACCGAGGTGGTGGCGCCGTGCTCTGCGCCCATGTTGCAGATGGTGGCCTTGCCGGTGGCGCTGATGGTGGCGCACCCGGGGCCGAAGTACTCGACGATGCGGTTGGTGCCGCCCTTCACGGTGAGGATCTCACAGACGCGAAGGATGACGTCCTTGGCGCTGGCCCAGCCGTTGAGGCTGCCCGTGAGCTTCACGCCGATGAAGCCCGGATTGAGGACCTCCCAGGGCATCCCGACCATCGCGTCCACCGCGTCGGCGCCGCCGACGCCCACCGCCAGCATGCCGAGGCCGCCCGCGTTGACGGTGTGGCTGTCCGTGCCGATCATCAAGGTGCCGGGGCAGGCGTAGTTTTCGAGCACGATCTGGTGAATGATGCCCGAGCCCGGCTTCCAGAAGCCGATGCCGTAGCGCGCCGAGACGCTCTGCAAGAAGGCGTAGACCTCGGCGTTTTCGCTGTTGGCGGTGCCGAGGTCTTTGTCGGCGCCGGCGTGGGCGGTGATGAGGTGGTCGCAGTGGACGGTGGAGGGCAGCGCCACCTCGTCCTTGCCCGCGGTCATGAACTGGAGGAGCGCCATCTGGGCCGTGGCGTCCTGCATGGCCACGCGATCGGGCCGCAGCTCGAGGAAGGACTTGCGCCGCTCGAAGGGCGCACCCTCCGCGTCGATGAGGTGGGAGAAGAGGATCTTCTCGCCGAGGGTGAGCGCGCGGCCGAGGCGGCGGCGGCCCGTGGCGTGGCGGGCCGCCTGGCCCGCGTACAGGGCCTGGACGGCGGCGAGGCTGAGGGCGGCGGTGTCGGGGCGGGACGAGGACATGCGGCGAACCTCCAAGGCGCGCCCCCTTAGCCCGGTTTGGCCCCCGGCGCCCCTGGCTCGCGCGCAGCGGGCGCGAGCGACGCCAGCAGATCGGCTTCATATGCGGACATTGCCGCGAGCAAGGCCGGCCCCAGCGCCGGGGCGAGCGGGACGCGCGGCGGGTGTGGCGTCAGCACACTGTGGATTACCGATTGTGCGTGACCTTACACTTGTATTCGCGACTAAATGATGTATAAAT
>JBEIVK010000082.1:0-10548 GCA_040373935.1 Alphaproteobacteria bacterium | reverse complement strand
TCGGCGCCCCGGACGCAGACCCCGACCGCCGCGCGGCGATGGACGCCAGCGCGGGTTTCGGCTGGGTCCTGCGCCCAGGCCCGGCCGGCGCGCAGTTCCTCAACGCGATCACCGCGCCCCTCGTCGTGTCAGTGGGCTTCTCCGGGCCGCTCTCGCTCGACGCGGAGGCGGTCCCGGTGGTGCTGGACGATGGCCTGCGCCGCGCCGAGGGCACCGCCGCCTCGGTGGGCGTGCGGGCGTCCGGCGGGCCCGGCGCCGCGAGCCTGCGTGTGGGCTCCTCGCCCACCGGCTTCGCGACCGCGCCCTACCTCGTCTGGGCGGCCCAGGCGTCGATGGCCGTCGGCGGCGGCTTCTCGGCCGGCCTGGAGACGGCCCGCGCCCCGGTCACGGACTCACTCACCGCGTGGGCCGGCGCCTTCGACGCCGCCGGGCGCCCGTACGGCCGCGTGGTCGATACCCACCTCGGCGGCCAGCTCGGCTGGGGCGGCGCCGACGGCCAATCCCTCGGCGCCATCGGCCGGGTCGGCCAGAGCGCCGGCCTCGGGGGCATGCCCGTCGTTCCCTGGTGGCAGCTCCTCGGCTACGGCCGCGCGCCCCTCGAAGACGACGCCGGACGCCAGCTCGCCCTTGCCGCCGAGGCCATCGTGGTGGATCACGACGTCCAGGTGGACGGCTTCGGCCCCGGCCAAGGCGCCTTCTTCACCCCGGGCCGCTTCTGGTCCGCCATGGGCAAGCTCGAAGCGGGATTCCAGCTCGAGCCCGGCAGCCGCTGGGCGGCCTGCCTCGTCGGCGGGGCGGGCCCGCAGCAGGTCCGCGGCGAGCGCACGCTGTACCTCGGGCCCGGCCTGTACCTCGGCTACACCGCCCAGGCCGCCCTGCAGGCGGCCCTCGGCGGCCGCTGGTCCCTCGCCGCCCACGCCGCCCACCTCGGCAGCCTGGGTGCTTGGGGCCAATCCTGGGGCCAGCTCCAGCTCCGGCACGGCGCCCCGCCGGCCGCACCTTCTCCCACCGTGGGCTCCGGCGTCCACGGCCCGCCCCTCGGCCCGTTCAGCGGGTGCGGCGGCGATTGGACCGGGTGGTCCCCATGATCCTCCTGCTCGTCACGCTCGCGCTCCACGGCGGCGCGGCGCACGCCTCCGGCCCGTCGCCCTTCGCGCCCACGGGCTCCGCGCACGATGGCGCCGGCGCGCTCACCCTGTGGGACCCCACCACCGGCGGCCAGGGCGCGGCCTATGTCGGACTGTTCGGGGTGGACGCCGAGACCATCGACGGCGCAGACCCGCTGCGCCGCCTCGCCGCCGCCCACCTGGGCCTCGGCTGGGCTCCGCTCGCCCGCCTCCGCCTCGAAGCCGACCTCCCCTACGCCACCTCCGTCGTCGCCGACGGCGCCGTCCAGGCGGGCTTCCTCTCGCCGCGCCTGGCCGCCGTCGTGCCCCTCCGCGCCGCCGCCGCCGACACCGTCGGTTTCGGCGTCGTCCCGTGGATCCGCGCCGGCCTGCCCGCCTCCACGCTGCCCGCCGCCCGCCCCACCGAAGGCGGCGTGCGCGCCGTGCTGGGCGCCGGGGACCCGCGCGCCTTCACGTGGCGGCTGAACCTCGGCGTCGCAGCACAAAACGGCGCCTCTGCCCTCGATCTCGGCGGGGGCTTCACCGCCGCCGTGCACCCCGCGGTCGGCCTCGGCGCCGAGGTCACCGCCCGGCCCAGCACCGCCGACGGCCCGCGCCCGCTGGAGGCACACGGGGTCGCCCGCTTCGGCGCAGATCCGCACCAGGTCTTCACCCTCGCCGTGGGCACCGGCCTCTCGGAAGGCGCCGGCACGCCCAGCCTGCGGGTCGCGCTCGGGCTGTCCCTGTCGCGGGACGGCACCTCGGCAGACCCAGACCAAGACGGCATCCTCAGCGATGTCGACGCCTGCCCGCGCACCCCGGAGGACATCGACGGCCTGGGCGACGCCGACGGCTGCCCCGAGCTGGACCACGACGGCGACGGCATCGAAGACACCCTCGACCGCTGCCCCGCCATGCCCGAGGACGCCGACGGCCGGGCAGACCGCGACGGCTGCCCCGAGGACGACAACGACCGCGACGGCATCCCCGACGTCGAGGACGCCTGCCCGCTCGCCTGGGGGCCCGCCCCCACCCAGGGCTGCCCCGACAGCGACGCCGATGGCATCCCCGACGGCGCCGACGCCTGCCCGCAAGACGCCGGCCCCGCCGCCACCTCGGGCTGTCCCGATCGCGACGGAGACGGCATCCCCGACGGGACAGACCGCTGCCCCTCCACCCCCGGGGACCCCGCGAGGGGCGACGGCTGCCCCGGCCTCGCCGCCCGGCGCGGGAGCCGCATCGAGATCGCCCTCCCCGTCCTCTTCGACACCAACGCCGCCACCCTCGCCCCGGGGTCCACCGACCTCCTCCTCGACGTCGCCCGCGTCCTGCACGCCAACCCCGACATCCGCCTCGTCGAGATCGCCGGCCACACCGACTCGGACGCCTCCGACACCTACAACCGCGCGCTCTCCCAGCGCCGCGCAGAGGCCGTGCGCGACTTCCTCGTCACACGCGGCGGGGTCGCGCCCGACCGCCTCCGCGCCCGCGGCTACGGCGAGGCCGTGCCCATCGGCGACAACGCCACCCTCGCGGGCCGCCAGACCAACCGCCGCGTCGAGTTCGTCATCGTGTCGGCCGGCGGCTGATGCGCACCAGCGCAGCGGGGCCGGGGACAGGGGAACCCCAGGTTTCCCCCTTAACGCCCCCTTCCTCTTTTGCCGCGGGCCCGCCGCCCGGCCCGCCCGCGGCCCGGCCGGGATAGCCCGGGGCCGAGGTGCCCGGTGTCCGATCCCGCCGCGTTCGCCGCCCGAGTCCGCGCCGCGCTCGCCCCGGTCCTCGTGGGCCAGGACGCCGCGCTGGAGCTCCTCCTCGCCGCCTGGCTCGCCCGCGGCCACGTGTTGCTGGAGGGGCCGCCGGGCGTCGCCAAGACTCTGCTCGCCCGCGCGTTTTCGGCTGCCCTCGGCCTCCCCTGGGGCCGGATCCAGTTCACGCCGGACCTCATGCCCGCCGATGTCACGGGCGGCGCCGTCTTCAACTTCCAGGACGGCAGCTTCCGCCTGCAGCGCGGGCCGGTGTTCACCTCCGTCCTGCTGGCCGATGAGATCAACCGCGCGCCGCCGCGCACGCAGGCCGCGCTGTTGGAGGCGATGCAAGAGCGGCAGGTCACGCTCGACGGCCAGTCGCACCCGTTGGACGCCGAGTTTTTCGTCCTTGCCACGCAAAATCCGGCGGACCACGAGGGCACCTACCCGCTGCCGGAGGCGCAGCTCGACCGCTTCCTCCTGCGGGTCCAGATGGGTCACCCGGACGAAGACGCCGAGGTGGAGGTCTACCGGCGGGCCCTCGCGGGGGCGCTCCCGGCGGCCGATGCGCCGCTTCCGATCGCGCCCGTCGCCACCCGGGCGGAGATCGCGGCGGTTCGCGCGGCGGCCGCCACCGTGCACGTCGCACCGGCCCTGCTCGGCTACACGAGCGCCGTCCTCCGGCGCACGCGCAGCAGCCCGGCCCTCGCGTGGGGCGGGAGCCCGCGGGCCGGCATCGCGTGGCTTCTGGTCGCCCGGGCCCGCGCCGCGCTGGACGGCCGCGGGTTCGTCCTCCCAGACGATCTGAAGGCCTTGGCCCTGCCGGTCCTCGGGCACCGCCTGCTGCCGACGCCGGAGGCCGAGCTGGACGGCTTCGACGTGCCGCGCATCCTCGACGCCCTGCTCGCCGACGTGCCGGTGCCACGCTGACCCCGACGCCGCGCGCGCTGCGCTTGTGGGCCGCGGCCACCCTCCTGCTGCTCGGCGGCTTCGTCGCCCCGGCGTTCACCGGGGTCGGCCTCGCGCTCGACTTGCTCCTGCTCGTGCTGGTCTGGGTGGACGCCCGCCGCGCGCGGCGGCTCGCCTTCGGGTACGCCCGCCCGATCCCTCCCGTCCTGCACCAAGGCGAGCCGTGGGACGGCCTCGGCACGGTCACCGTCGCCGGGCCTGGGCGGGTCCGCCTGCGGGTGCGCGAGGCGCTCCACCCCGCGCTGGGGGGCGGGCCGGTCGAGGTCACCCTCACCCTGCTCCCCGGCGAAGAAGGCCGGGTGCTCCTCCCCTGTCGCCCCGTCGAGCGCGGCGCCGTGGCCGTGCCGCCAGCGGCCGCGCGGGTCGAGGGGCCCTGGGGCCTCGGCACGGCAGACCGGCTGCTCGGGCCGGAGGTGTCGGTGGCCGTCCACCCGCAAGCCCGCCTGGACGGCGAGGCCGGGCTGCGCGTGCGGCAGTTGCTCCAACAGCGCCCCGGCGCCCACCCGCGGCCCCGGCCCGGCGCGTCGGCCGAGCTGCACGCCCTGCGGGAGCTGGTCCCCGGCGATCCCCCGGCCCGGCTGCACCAGCGGGCGAGCGCGCGCCGCGGGCGGCCGATCGCCCGAGAGCCCGCCTGGGAGCAAGATCAAGACGTCGTCGTCCTGCTGGATTGCGGCCGCGCGATGGCCGGGCGGGCGGGGGACCGCGCGAAGCTGGACCACGCGCTGGCGGCGGCCCTCGCGCTGGCGCGGGTCGCCGTGCACGCGCGAGACGCCGTGACCCTGGTCTGCTACGGCGCGGCGCTGGGCCGGGTGGTGCAGGTGGACCGCCGGGCCCGCTCCTTCGCGCCGGTGTACGCCGCGCTGCACGATGTCCCTGCAGACCTCGGGGAGTCGGACCACGCGGCGGCGGCGGCCTGGGTGCGCCGCGCCGCGCCCCGCCGCGCCCGCGTGCTGGCGCTCAGCAGCCTCATCGACCCCACGGCGGCGGCCCGGCTCGGGGAGGCGCTGGGCTCGTTGGCCGAACGCTTTCCCACGGCGCTCGTCCACCTCGAAGATCCCGGTCTCGTCGCGCAGGCCCGCGGGCGTCCCGAGACGCTGGCGGCGGCCCACGCGAAGGTCGCCGCCCTCGGCATGGCGGAGCGGCTGGACGCCCTCGTGCGCGGGATGCGCGCCCGCGGCGTGCGCACCGTCGCGTGCGCGGCCGACCACCTCGCCCTCGGCGCGATCGACGCCTGGCTGGACGCCCGCACCCGCTGAACCTGCATCGGGCGTTCGGCGCGTTGTCAAGGACACAAAGTGTCCGCATTTGGGCGGGCCGGGCCGCGATCCCTGTGCTACACCCCCGGGGTGCGGGGGTTGGCCGTGGGTGGACGATTGGAGATCGTGCGGGCGCACCGGCTGGACAACCTGCTCGGTGCCCTGGCGGAGCGGGTGGCGGTGCCACCGGCGGGGGCGGTGCGGGCGGCGGGGCCGCTGGGCGCCGCGCTGGTGCCGGAGGCCATCGTGGTCCCCTCCGCGGGCATGGAGCGCTGGGTGGCGATGGGGCTGGCGGCGCGCCACGGCGTCTGGGCCAACCCAGTCTTCTGCTTCCCCCGCAAAGCGGTGGAGGAGGCCTTCGCGGCGGTGCCCGCCCCGCTCGACGGCCGGCGGTGGTCCCGTGAGGCGCTGGTCTGGTCGGTGGACACCGCGCTGGCCACCCTGCCGCCCGGCGCCGCGTGGGATCCGCTGCGGCGCGCCCTCGCCGGCCCGCAATCGCCGGGGCGGCAGCGGGCGGGCCTCGCCGGCGCCATCGCCAACTTGTTCGACCAGTACGCCGTTTTCCGGCCCGATCTCGTGGCGGACTGGGAGGCAGGCGGCCACCGCGGGGCCGACGCCCCCGGGGACGCCTGGCAGCCCGTGCTCTGGCGGCAGCTGCTCGGCGCGCTGGGGCGAGGTCACTTCGCCCACCGGGCCGCGGACTTCGCGGCCGCCGCGGCCGCCGGCCAGCTCGACGTTGCATCGCTGCGCCCGCGCTGGTCGGTCTTCGGCATCAGCGCCCTTCCCCCCGCCTTCTTGCAGGTATTCTCCGCGCTTTCGGCCGTGGTGGACGTCCACCTCTACCTGCCCCAGCCCACCCCCCACTGGTTCGGGGACCAGCGGCGCCACGACGTCGACGCCCAGCCGCTGCTGGCCAGCCTGGGCCGGGTCGCCCGCGAGTTCCAGGGCCTCGTCGTGGACTTGCCCGCCACCCACGAGGACGATCGCTTCGATCCCGCGCCCGCCGAAGACGCCGACTGCCTGCTGCACCAGGTCCAATCCGACGTACACCACCTCGTGCGCCGCGGGCCGGGCGGCCTGCCCGGGCGGGCGTGGCCCGCGGGCGACGACTCGGTGGAGGTCCACGCCTTCTCGGGGCCGTGGCGCGCCGTCGAAGCGCTGCGGGATCGCCTGCTCCGCTGGTTCGACGCCGATGACTCCCTCCGCCCCGAAGACATCGTGGTGCTGGTGCCCGACGTCGAGGCCTGGGGGCCCGTCTTCGACGCCGTGTGGTCCGGCGCAGAGGCCCGCGCTTTGGCCCTGCCCTTCCACGTGGCAGACCGCAGCGCCCTGCGCGCCGATGGGGTGCTGGACGGCCTGCTCGCGCTGCTCGGGCTCGTGGCGGGCCGCCTCGGCGCACCGGCGCTGCGGGATTTTCTGGGCCGGCCCCTCGTCGCGGCACGCTTTGGTCTGGACGCCACGGATCTCAACGCCGTCGAGGCGTGGTTTGGGGCGCTGGGCCTCTCCTGGGGCGAGGGCCCCGAAGACCGCGCGGCGCGCGGCTTGCCCGCCGAGGCCCACGGCACGCTGCGCCCGGCGGTGGATCGCCTGCTGCTCGGGTGGGCGCTGCCCGCCGGAGAGGACGGCCTGTGGGCCGGCGTGTCGCCGATGGGTGGGGTGGAGGGCAGCCGGGGCGCGCTCGTGGGCCGTCTCGCGGCGGCCGTGGACGCGGTGCTGCGCTTCCGGAGAGCCGCCGCGCAGCCGTTGCCGCCGGCGGACTGGGCGGCGGTGTTGGGCGGTGCAGTGGACACCTTCTTCCTGCCCAACCCCGACAACGCGTGGATGTTCCGCGAGGCGCGCGTCACGCTCACCGCGCTGGCCGCCGATGCCGCGGTGGTCGGGCACACGGCGCCGGTCGAGGCCACGGTCTGGCGGGACCGCCTCGCCGCCCGGGTGGGCGAGGGCGCCTCGCACGCCTTCCTCAGCCGAGGCATCACGGTCTGCAACTTGCTTCCCATGCGCAGCATCCCGTTTCGCGTGGTGTGCGTGCTGGGCCTCGACGACGGCGCCTTCCCGCGCGCGCCACGCCCGCCCGGCTTCGACCTCATCGCCCGTCACCCCCGCCCCGGGGATCGCTCGGTGCGCGAAGACGACCGCCAGCTTTTCCTCGACGCCGTGCTCTCGGCGGGAGATCGCCTGTGGGTCGGCTACACGGGGGTCGACGCCGCGACCGGCGGGCACCTGCCGCCCAGCCCCGTGCTGGCCGAACTGCTCGACGTCCTGAAGCACACGGCCGCCCAGGCAGTGTCGGCGCACCCGCACCCGCGGGCGCCCTTCCACCCTTCCTTGTTCGCAGCGGACGCTCCGTTCCCTTCCCACGACGCCGCCGCAGCGGCCGGCGCGCAAGCCCACACCGGCGCGCCGGTCCCGCCGCCCCCCTTCTTCGGCGCGCCCCTGCCCGACGATCCGCCCGAGCAGATTCTCCTCGACGACCTCGTCCACTTTTTCGAAGACCCGGCGCGGGTGCTGCTCCAGGCCCGGCTTCAGATGCGCTTCCCCGAAGATGACGCCCCTCTCGCCGAGCTCCCGCCGGACACGCTGGGCGGCCTGGAGACCTGGGCGGTGGCCGAGCGCTGGCTGGGCCGGGCGCGCCGGGGTGGAGATTCCGCGGCCACCGCGGCTGCGCTGCGCTCCGAAAACCGCCTCACGCCCGGGACGCTCGGCACGCTGGACAACCGGGCCGCCCAAGCGCGCGGCGAAGGGGTCTGGGCGCGCGCGGCCGCCGAGCTGGGCGCGTCGCCGCTGGCAGAGCCGCCCCGGGTGAGTCTGGGCGTCCAGGTGGGCGGTCGGCAGTTGGTCCTGCGCGGCTGGCTCGCCGGCGCGCGCCCGAGCGGGCTGGTGGTCGCCACCACCTCGCGCCTCCAGGGCAAGCGCCTCGTGAGGGCCGCCGTCCAGCACCTCGCCTTGCAAGTCGCGGCGGGGGCGCAGGGCCGCGCTTCCGTGTTGGTTGGTCGGGCGGCCGTGGGCCCCGGCCTCACGCGGCTGGAGCTCCCGCCGTTGCCGCCGGGCGAGGCCGCGGCCCAGCTCGAAGCCCTGGTCAATCTGCGGGCGGAGGGCCTGCGCGCGCCCCTGCCGTTCTGGCCGGACGCCGCGTTCACCGTCGCGCGGGCCGCCAACGACGCCGCGGCCGGCGACGCCCTCCGCACGGCCTGGTCTCGGGCGGTCGAACAAGGCGGCCTGCCGCGGCCGCTCACCCTGCTGTGGTCCCAGGAACGCCTGGCCACGGCGCCCGGTCTCCTCTCCATCGCCCAGGCCGTCATGGGCCCGCTCCGAGGCGCCACGTGAGCCAGCCTCCCTCCGAAGTCGCGTCCTTCGCAGTCACCGAGGTCCGGCTCGCCGGCACGCAGCTCGTCGAGGCGAGCGCGGGCACTGGCAAGACCTGGTCCATCGCCACCCTGTTCGTGCGCCTGCTGGTCGAGGGCGCCGCCGGGGGAGGGCCCGTCCCTGTGGATGAGCTGCTGGTCGTCACCTTCACGCGAGCGGCCACCCAAGAGCTGCGGGAGCGCCTGCGGGCGCGCGCCGGAGAGGCCCACGCCGCCTTCGCCGCCGCCGCCCGCGGTGCGGCGCTCCCCGAGCGCACGGACGACACGCTGCGCGCCCTGGTCGCCCGCTGCAGCGGCCTGGAGGCCGCGGCACAACGGCTGGAGAAGGCGCTTCAATCCTTCGACCAAGCCGCGATCTTCACCATCCACTCCTTCGCGCAGCGGCTCTTGGTGGAGCACGGCTTCGAGGCCGGCGCCCCCACGGGCTTCACGCTCGCGGCCGACACGTCCGCCATCGACGCCGCCTTCGCCCATGACTTTTGGGCCCGGGAGTCCTGGGCCGCCCCCGAGCCGCTCGTGGCGGCATGGCGGGAGGGCGGGCTTGGGCCCGACGCCCTCGGCGGGCTGCGCAAGCTGGCAGAGAGCGAGGCGGTCATCCGCCCGGTGCCCGAAGATGCGCCTCCCGCCTCCCAGGACGCCGCGCGGCTC
Source organism: Alphaproteobacteria bacterium (assembly GCA_040373935.1). Classification (GTDB taxonomy): domain Bacteria; phylum Myxococcota_A; class UBA796; order UBA796; family UBA2385; genus JBEIVK01. The sequence continues at coordinate 1,462 of JBEIVK010000082.1, read as the reverse complement.
GCCGAGGCCGCCGCGGCGGTGCAAGCGGCCTTCGCCACGCTCCGGGAGGCTTGGGCCGCCGAGGCCGATGCCTTGTGGGCTTGGCTGGAGCACCCGGGCTCTATCCACGGTCAAAAGCTCAACTCCACGAGCCGCGCGAAGCTGCGGGAGGAGGTCGGGGCGTGGTTGGCGGCCGGGCCGGGCGCGACGCCGCCGAAGGTGCTGGACCGCCTCACCTCGGGCTTCCTGGCCACCATCGCCAAGGCCCCGGGCCCGATCCCCGCCGCCGGGCTGCAAGCCGCCGCCGAGGCCTACCTCGCCGCGGCGGCCCGCGAGGGGGCAGCCAAGAACGGCGCCTTCGAGTCCCTGCGGCTGCGCTTCCTGGCGCATGTCCGCGCCCAGGGCAGGGCCGCGCGGCTGGAGGCGGGGGTGCTCGGCTTCAACGACCTGCTGCACATCGCGAGCGAGGCGCTGCGCGAGGGCCGCGACAGCCCGCTGGCCGCGCGCATCCGGGGCCGCTACCGCGCCGCGTTGATCGACGAGTTCCAAGACACCGACAGCACGCAATGGCGCCTCTTCGACGCCGCCTTCGGCGGCCGGGAAGACCGCGCGTTCCTGCTCGTGGGGGATCCGAAGCAGGCGATCTATGGCTTCCGCGGTGCTGATCTCGCAACCTACCTCCGCGCGCGGGCCGGGGTGCCAGCGCATGCCCGCCACACGATGACGGTCAACCACCGGTCCGACCCGTCGGTGCTCCGCGGGGTGGAGGCCCTGTTCCGCAAGGGGACGGCGCCCTTCGGGCTGCCGGGGGTCGAGTTCATCTCCGTGACGCCGGGCCCCACGGCCACCGATTGTCTGTTCATCGGAGGCGATTGCCACTCCGGCCTGGGCTTCGTCTTTGTGCCGCGCGAGGGCCGCACGGGCCGCCAGGGCAAGGCCATCGTCGATGGCCCGGGGGTGGCGGCCGAGGTCACGGCCCACCGCGTCACGGCGTGGCTGCGGGCCGGGGCCACGATCCACCCCCCAAAAGCGCCGCCGCGGCCCCTGCAGGCCGGCGACATCGCGGTTCTGGTGCGCACCAACGCGCAGGCGAGCGCCGTGCAGGCCGCGCTGCGGGCGGCGGGGGTGCCGAGCGTGCGTCACACCGACGAGAGCGTGCTGAACTCCGCCGCCGCACTGGCCCTGGCCGAGCTGTTGGGGGCCCTCGCGGCGCCGGGGCAGCTCGGGCCCGTGCAGCTCGCGGAGGCGGGGCCACTGCTGGGGGGCGACGCCGCCGGGCTCGCCGCCATTCTCGCGGACGACGTCCTCCTCGAGGCCCGCCTCGCCCAATGGCGGCGCTGGGGCGCGCTGTGGTCCGAACAGGGCGTGGTGGCGGCCCTGCGCGCCGTCTTTGCCGAGCGCGGGGTGCTCGCGCGCCTCCTCGCCCGGCCCGACGGCGAGCGTCTCACCATCGACCTGCTCCACCTCGTCGAGGTGGTGCACG
>JBEIVK010000921.1:0-1705 GCA_040373935.1 Alphaproteobacteria bacterium | reverse complement strand
GGCCCGGGCGCGGTTCTGGCGGGCCGGCCGGCCGCGGGCGGCGGTGAGGGCCGCGGGCTTCCGCACGGGCGGGCCCCGCGAGATCACAAGGAGGCCCGCACCCCGAGCAAGGGCACGAACGGCGGCCCGGCGACATCGTCCTGGAGGGTGTAGTCGTAGGACCAGACGCGGTACAGGACGTTGTTGGCCGGCGGCACCCACCACAGCTCGGCGTAGGCCGCCAAGGTCCACCGCCGAAACTCCCAGTCGCGCTCGACGTGTACGTCGACCTTCTGGTAGTCCGGCAGACGGGCCGCGTTCTCGACGCCGTTGACCGGGAGGAAGCGGTCCAGCGTCGCGTCGTAGAGCCCGCCCGTGATGGGGGTGACCGGCAGGCCGGCGGCGTAGCGGTAGCGCAGGCCGGCGTTCCAACCGGGGCGGAAGTCCCACGAGACCACGGCGTTGAAGGCGTAGGGCTGGTCGTAGTCGGCCCGCACGCCGCCGCGCTCGCTGCGCCCGAAGGCCGCGCTCACCCACGAGAAGAAGCGCTCGCGCATGCGGTAGCGCGCCGTCAGCTCGATGCCGTAGGCCCGCCCGTCCACCACGGCGGCGCCGAGCCCGGGGTCCGTGTCCAAGGTGCCCGTGATGGAGCGGGCCCACGCGTCAGCGCCCAGCTCCAGCCGCTCGGCGACCGTGCCCTCGAGGCCCACCGTCGACTGCCAGGAGTCGGCGAAGGGCGGAAGCGGGCCGCCCGTGGGGGCGAAGAACCGGGCGGCGTCCACCGGGAGGCGTTGGGTGTAGCGGCCACCGGCGACCCGAAGCCCGGCCGCGGGGCCGAGGCCGAGGCGCGTGGCGAGGCGCGGCTCCACCGCCGGGGCGCCGTCGTTGAGCTACACGCGCAGGCCTGGCTGGACTTGGTGCCCGCCCGAGAAGGACCAGCGCGGCTCCGCCCACACGCCGCCGGCGCTCGTCCAGGCGCGCCCGCCCTGGCCTGTGGCCAGCAAGGGGGCTTCGAGGCCGACCTCTGGCCAGGGACGGCTCGCCTGCACCGCCGCGTCGACGTGGGCGACGCGCAGATCGCCGCCCATGCCCACCCGCAGGGCCTCCGACGCGCGCAGCGTGGAGGTGTGCCGGAGCTGCAGCGCGTTCTCTACGCGGTCCTGACGGTCGTCCCCGATGCGGCCGCGCCAGGAGGTCGTCGTGCCGCCGAGCGCGCTCTCGTGGGCCCAGGCGTCCGTGTTGACCTTGGCGGTGCCGATGACACCGTAGAAGCGCCGGTCCAGCGCGAAGACGGGCGAGGCTTCGACCTCCACCGGGTCGAGCGACGCGGTGTCCCCGGGGAAGCGGGCGTAGGCGTCGCCGGCGCCGATGAAGGTGGCGGCGAGGCGCACCCCCGGCGAGGGCCGCCAATCGGCGCGGCTCAGCGTGTCCCAGAAGACGGGCCAGGCGGTGTACTGGTCGTTGCCGGACTCGGCGAGATCGAGGAACGAACGCCGGGCCGAGCCCGACAGCGCCACCGTGTCGGACACCGGGGCCTGCACGAAGCCGCCCGCCATGATGGCGTTGAGATTGACGCCGCCGTGCAGCGCCGCCGGGTCTGCCTCGCGGGTGCGCACTGCCACGACGCCGCCCACCGCGTCGCCGTAGGCCGCGGCCGTCGAGGACGGGTAGACCGCCACCTCGTCGAGCAGCCGCGTGTGGATGACCGACGCGTACTGCTGGAAGT
>JBEIVK010000353.1:0-4613 GCA_040373935.1 Alphaproteobacteria bacterium | reverse complement strand
GTGCACCGGCGCGGCGGCGCGGGCGCGCCTTCGGTCGGCGGGCGGCGCGGCGGGCCTGCGCGTCGGTCAGGGCGCGGTGCCGTTCGTGGTCGAGGCCGGGGTGCTCTCGGACGGCGCGCGTCCGATGGGCTGGCTGGTCTTCGGCGTGGCGGCAGGGAGGTCGGGCGGATGACGCGCTGGATGTGGGCCCTGATGGTGGCAGGCTGCGCGGCGGACTGGTCGGGCGGCGCGGACGCAGACGGGGACGGCGCGACCTGGGCAGAAGGCGACTGCGACGACGCGGACGCCCAGGTCGGGCCCGGCAGGGTCGAGTCGTGCGACGGGCGAGACAACGACTGCAACGGCGCCGTGGACGACCCGCCAGCGCGGGGCGGCGACGCGCCCGCGTGGTACCGGGACGCCGACGGCGACGGCTACGGTTCCCCGGACGCCATCACGCGCGCCTGCTCGGCGCCACCGGGCCACGTCGACAACCGGGACGACTGCGACGACACCTCCCGCAGCGTCGCGCCCGGGGCGGCGGAGGTCTGCGACGCCGTCGACAACGACTGCGACGGCGCCATCGACGCGGACGCCGTGGACGCGGTGCAGTGGTATGTCGATCGCGACGGCGACGGCTTTGGCGACGACGCGAGCGCCGCCACTGACTGCCCCGAGCAAGTGCCGCCCGGGGCGGTCCAGGAGGGCGGCGACTGCAACGACGGCGCGCCCGACGTGCACCCCCTCGCGGCCGAGTCCTGCGATGGCCGCGACGAGGACTGCGACGGCGCGACCGACGAGGACGCGACCGACGCGCTGCCCCTGCACGCGGACACCGACGGGGACGGCTTCGGCGCCGGGCCCGCCGCGCCCGGCTGCCCGGGAGGCGGTGGGTCCACGCGGGCCGACGACTGCGACGACACCGACGCCTCGGTCTTCCCGGGCGCGCCAGGCGGCGACCTCCCGGGCGACGGCGTGGACGTGGATTGCGACGGCCGGGACGGCTGCCGGGACTTCGGCTGCGACGGCACCGCGGACGTGCTGCTGCCAGGAGGGCCGCTGGCCACCCATGCAGCCCTCCTGGAGGACCCGCTCGGCGCCGCCTCCTTGCGCACCCTCGCCGCCGCAGGCTCCGTGCGCACGCTTCCCGGGGACATCGACGGCGACGGATACCTCGACGTGGTGGTCGTGTCGGCCTCTGCGCCGGGCGAGCACCGCGTCTGGCGCGGAGGGCCCGGCGGCCTTCTGCCCGCGGCCGCCATCGACGGGCCCGCCGCGGTCGACGCCGCGTTGGTCGACGTCGACGGCGACGGTGAGCTGGACCTCGTGATCGCCGCAGCCGCCGATCCCGACGGTGCGGCCGTGGATTCGGTCATCGCGTACAGCGCCGGGGGGCTCCCCGGCGCCGCGGGCACGGTCTCTCTCGCCGCGCCCGGCGCGGCGGCCGTGGCGGTGGCCGACATCGACGGGGACGGCAACGTGGACGTCGCGGTGGCCGCCGCCCCCGAGACCACCGTGTTCTGGGGCGCCGCTGCGGGGGTGGACGGCACCCTGCAGACCGGCCTCGACTCCGCGCGGGTCAGCAGCATCGCCCTGGGCGACGTCGACCTCGACGGCCGCCTGGACCTCGCCCTGCCCAGCGCGAAAGGAGACGGGCAGGTCGTCCTCCAGCGCGTGCGGCGCTTCACGAGCCGAGACATCCTGGCCTTCGACACCCCCGAAGCCCGGACTGCAACCATCGGCGACGTCGACGGCGACGGATGGCCCGACCTGGTGTGGGGCGGGCCGGGCGCGGCCACCGGCGACGCCTACGTCGACTTCGGCGGCCCGCCCGGCGCGCGCTTCGACCCCGCTGCACGGCGCGGCACCGGGGCCGGGTCGTCCGGCTTGCCCCTCACCGCAGACCTCGACGGCGACGGCCGCCTCGACATCGTCCTCCCGGCCGGCGACGACAGCGACACCCGCATCTGGTGGGCCGCCGAGACCGAGGACCGCGTCCCAACGCCCGGCGCCCGCAGCGCCGCGGCGGCGGACCTCGACGGCGATGGCCGCCTGGACCTCATCCTCGCCGCGGACGGCACCGGCGCCACGGCCCCGCTCTGGCTCGGCCTGCAATCCGCCGCCCGCGCCTTTGGCTGGTCCACCACCGCCGCGCCCCCGAGCCCTGGGCCCATCGTCGCGGTCGAAGGGCGCTGAGCGGCCGCCGCGGCCACCGCGCCTTCAGCGGCCGCCCCCGGTCAGGCGCGCGCCTTGCACGCTGGCCCGCAGCCGCGCCACGGCGACGTGCACCTCCCCGGACAGCCGCGCGGCGTCCGCGTCGATGGCGGCGCCCTCCACCTCGGCCTCCGCGCGCACGGCCGCCGGCCCGCTCGCCCCCGCGACCTGGGCCAGCCCCGACAGGTGCTCGCGGTGGGCGACCTCGCGAAGCCGCGCGAGGTCCGCCTCCAGCGCGTCGAGGCGACCCAGGAAGGCATCGCGCGCCGCCCGAACCTCGGCGCGGTCTGCGAGAAGGGCAGCGCGAACCGCGGAGAGGCGCGTCGTCTCCGCGTCGTCGGCGGGGTGCCCGAGCCGGATGTTGGACGCCCGGATCTCGTCTTGGAGGAGCTGGATGCTCTCGATCCGCGCGTCGGCGCCGTGCAGCGCCTCGTCGAGCGCGGCGAGGCTCACCCGCAGCCGGGCGTCGACCGGACAGATCTCGAGGATGCCATCCTGGACCGGCACGACGCGCGTGCGCCGCAGGAGCGCGCGCAAGGCCAGGGGCACCCCGGACTTCGTGGCCTCCTCGGCGGCGCGCTGCCACGTCGCGGAGAGAACCTCCCCAAGGAGCATCACCCCCGCCGCGAGGGCGACGGCGCCGACGAGCCACGACGAAGGCAACCCGGCGACCATCGTGGCGACACCGAACATCAGAAGAGAAGAAGAGACGAGAACACGGCTCCAAACCAAGCGCTGCAAGAAGGCGGGCGGCCGGAAGCGCGCCCCCAGCCCCCGCAGCGCCGCCCGAACGGCCTCCACCTCCGCGGCCAACGCGGGGTCGGCGGGCGGCGGACCGTCGAGCAAGGGCTGCAGACCCGCATGCTGGATGGCCTGCCTCCAGCCGGCGGCGTCCAAGCGCAGGCCGCCGGCTGACGGGTCCTGGGTGAGCGCCTCGAGATACGACGTGTCCACCCGGTGATGGGCGGCGGAGGGCTGTGGCATTCGCCTCTATGCCCTGCCGGGCCGCCCACTTCAAGAGGGGCTCGCGATGGCGTCACCGGCGTGCTGGAACTGGTCGGGGGATCTTCGCTGGTCCGTGCCGGCCGGCGCGCCGATCGGGCCGGGCCGCCACGCGATCTCGCGCGTCCGCGGCGAAGGGCTGCGCGTCGATGTCATCGTGGAGGCCGCGCCGGACGCCGCTGCGCCCGACCGCTGGGCCGCCATGTCCGCCGGGCTGGCCGCCGCCGCGCACACCGCGGCCGAGGCCACCGCCGGTTGGGCCGGGGCCAACGCCCGCGTGCGGGCGCCCCACGAGGAGCCGCCGCCGATCGGCCCGGCGACCATGGTCCTCGTCGACCCCGCATCCGGGCCGGGCCCGCGCCTCGCCACCGCCGGGGCCGCCCTCGCCCGCGGGCTGCCGGTGTTGCTGCCCGCCGCGGGAGAGGCGCCGGGCACCACCCTGGTCATCGGCACCTTCGACGCCGCCGCTCCTCCCTGGGCCGCCTGGGCCGCCGCCCTTGCCCGGGCCGCGCCGGGCCGCTCGCTGGCCTGGCTGGACCTCGGCGGGGACGCGCCGGGGCCACCGGCCGCCGTGCGCGCCGGACTGCTCGGCCGCCCCGATCTGGCCCTCGCCCCGGTCGTGCGGGTCGAGGCGGCCCTGTCGCATCTGCCGGAAGCGCTGGACGCCGCCCTGCACGGGCTCGACGCCGCCCTGCTCGTGGCCGTGGTCGGCGCACGCGTGGGCGCGGCCGGGCTCTCCGCCGTGCTGGCCGCCGCCGGGGCAGGGCGCGCCGCCGCGCCCGTCGTGCTCTGGCCGGCCCCGGTGGACGCCCCCGCGGGCTGGGGCCTCGCCGACCGCTTCCCGCTGCCAGGCCCCGCGGCCCTCGCGCTGCGGGTCGACGGGTTGGTCGGCGCGTCCGCCCCCGCGGGCCCGGTCCGCCTCTGGACGGACGGGGCGCCGGGGCCCACCCTCGCCGCGGTCCCCGACGGCTGGATCCCACTTCCACCGGGGCTGCCGGACTTGCTGTGCGCCGGACCGCCGCCGCCGCCCGACGCCCCACCGCTCACGGGCGCCGCGGGCTGGTCCCGCCGCTGGGCCCCGGTGGACGGGCCCCTCCGTCTCGCAGACGCCGCAGGTCCACCGCCGCCCCACGGCCCCGGAGCGGCGATCGCGGTCACCCTGCGCGCCGAAGCGCCCCTTCACCGCCCGCCGTGGTCCGATGGGCTCCTCGACGCCGCGACCACCCTCGCCGAGCCCCTCCCCGACGACCGCCCGGCCGACGCCGACGCCCTGCGCCTCGACCGCATCGCGCGCCACCTCCGCGCCGCCGGGTTCACCATCCTGCATCCGCCGCCGCCCCCGCGCCCCATCGCGCGGCCCCGGCGCTGGGCCTGTGGGCTCCGGCCGGCCGGCGGGCGCTCCCGCTTCGGCGCCGCCT
>JBEIVK010000373.1:0-4415 GCA_040373935.1 Alphaproteobacteria bacterium | reverse complement strand
TCGGTGCTGTTCAACGACCCAGAGCAGCTCTCGCTCTATCCCTTCGCCGTCAACGCCCTCTCCATCCGGGCCTCGGCCCTCTACGGCTCCCAATGACCCGCCGCGCCGCCCTCGCCCTGCTGCCGCTCCTCGCCGCCTGCCGGCGAGACCCGGTGCTCATCGGCGTGTGGGACCTCGTCTCCTTGGAGATCGACGGCGAGGCCCAGGACGACTACGGCACCGTCGAGGTGAACGCCGACGGCGAGATGTTTTTCGTGCTGCGCTACGACTGGTCGGCGGAGGGCTTCACCCCGCGCGCCCAGCCGGAGATCGGCGTCGTGCCCACCGACGGCGGCGCGCAGGGCGACTTCACCCAGGTCTGGGCCGAGGAGGGCGAGGTCCACGACGTCTCGATCGACGGAGACCGCTACCTCTTCGAGGACTACCGCGGGGCGTCCACCGCGCTCGTTGGCACGCAGGTCGTGCCTTTTGGCGAGTGGGACACGGTGGAGCGGGACCCGGAGACCGGCCAGCCGGCCGTGGTGGTGGACGTCGTGGCGGAGCTCACCCGCTGAGGGCAGGGGGCGCCGCGCGCCCCTCAGCCCACCCACGCCCGCGCGTTGCGGAAGAAGCGCGCCCAGGGGCTCATCTCCGCGAGCCCCTCCGGCCTCCACGACCAGGTGACGCTCCGGAAGACCCGCTCGGGATGCGGCATCAGCAGGGTGGCTCGCCCGTCGGCGCTGGTGAAGGCGGTGGCCCCGCCCGGGCTGCCGTTGGGATTGGCCGGGTGGGTCGCGGCGACGCGCCCACGCCCGTCCACGAAGCGCGCGGCGACGGGCGCCGGGGGCCCGCCGTCGGCGAACGTGGCGCGGCCCTCGCCGTGCGAGACAGCCACGGGCAGCACCGCGCCGGCCATCCCGGCGAAGAAGATGGAGGGAGAGGGCAAGATCTCGACGAGCGAGACCCGCGCCTCGAAGCGGCCGGAGCGGTTGGGGCCGAAGCGCGGCCAGCCCTCCGCGCCCGGCACGAGGCCGGCGAGCTGGGAGAGGGCTTGGCAGCCGTTGCACACGCCGAGGGTGAAGGTGCCGGGCCGGGCGAAAAAGGCGGCGAAGGTGTCGTGCAGGCGGGCGTCGTAGAGGATGGAGCGGGCCCAGCCGGTGCCGGCGCCCAGCACGTCGCCGTAGGAGAACCCGCCGCACAGCGCCATCCCGACGAAGTCTCCCAGGCCGGCGCCGGCGCGGAGGTCGGTCATGTGCACGTCCACGGCGTCGAAGCCGGCCTCCGTGAAGGCGGCCGCCATCTCGACCTGCCCGTTGACGCCCTGCTCGCGCAGGATGGCGACGCGCGGGCGGCGCAGGTGCAGGGCGGGGGCGCGCGGGTCGTCGGTCAGGCCGGGCACGGGGCGGTAGACGAGCCCCGGGTCCTCGCGGTCCAGCAGGGCGTCCCAGGCCTCGTCGGCGCAGGCCGGGTCGTCCCGCAGGCGGGCGATGGCGTGGCTGGTGGCGGCCCAGGTGCGGTGCAGGGCGCCGAGGCTGTCGGCGAACCGAAGCTGGCCGCCCTGGGTGATGGCGACGCTGTCGGCCCCGGGGGCCGCGCCGCCCACCCACGCGAGGCAGGGGCCCAGCCCGGCGGCGCGCAGGGTGCCCTCGACCTCCGCGGCGTCGGCCGGCGCGACGGCGAGCAGCAGGCCAGGCTCCTCGGCGAAGAGCAGGCGCAGCGGGTCCGCGCCGGCGGGGAGGTCCAGCGCGAGCCCTTGGCGGCCGGCGAAGGCCATCTCCAGGGCAGCGACGAACAGCCCGCCGTCGCTGATGTCGTGCTGGGCGACGAGGCGCCCGGCCGCGCCGAGGGCCTGCACGGCGCCCCACAGCGCGGCGAGGCCCGCCGGGTCTTCGAGGTCCGGCGGCGCACCGCCCACCTGACCAAAGGCTTGGGCCAAGCAGGACCCGCCGAGCCGGCCGGCGAAGCGGCCGAGGTCCACCCAGAGCAGGCGCGTGTCGGCCCCCGCGAGCACCGGCGTGCGGGTGCGGCGGGCGTCCGCCACGAGGCCGAAGGCGGTGACGACGACCGTGAGGGGCGCCGTGACGCGCACGGGGCCGGACGGTCCGTCCCAGGCGGCGCGCATGGAGAGGCTGTCCTTGCCGACCGGGATGTTGACGCCGAGCGCCACGCAGGCCGCGGCGAGGGCGTCCACGGCGTCGACGAGCCGCGCGTCCTCGCCCGGGTGGCCGGCCGCCGCCATCCAGTTGGCCGACAGCACGACCCGCGACAAGGGCCCGATGTCCGCCGCGCTCAGGTTGAGCAGGGCCTCGGCCAGCGCCACGCGCGCCGAGGCCGGGGCGTCTCGCAGCGCCACCGCCGGGCGCTCGCCCACGGCCATGGCCTCGCCCGAGAACCCGGTGTGATCGGTGGTGGTGACCGCGACATCCGCCACCGGCACCTGCCACCGGCCCACCAGGGGGTCCCGCGCCACGGTGCCCGTCACCGAGCGGTCCCCGATGGTGAGGAGGAACTCCTTGCTGCCGACGGCGGGCAGGCGCAGCACCCGGCCGATGCAGTCGGCGAGGGAGGCGCCGCCGGTGTCCAAGGCCGCGGCGGGCGCGGGCGCCCGGGTGGCGGTGCGGTGCATGCGCGGCGGCCGCCCGAGGATCAGGCCCATGGGAACGTCGATCGGCGGCGGTGCGTCCCCGTCGCGCACGCGCAGGTGCGGCGCCGCCGTGGCCACGCCGACGACCGCGAAGGGCGCCCGCTCCCGCGCGCAGAGGGCCGCGAAGGGGGCCTCGCCGTCCGGCTTCAGCGCGAGCACGTAGCGCTCCTGCGCCTCGTTGCACCACAGCTCGAGCGGCGAGAGGGAGGGGTCGTCCGTCGGGATGGCGCGCAGGTCGATGTCGGCGCCCAGGCCGCACTCGTGCACCAGCTCGGGCAGCGCGTTGGACAGCCCGCCGGCGCCGACGTCGTGGATGCTCACGATGGGGCTCGCGTCCCCCAGCGCCGCGCACGCGTCGATGACCTCCTGGCAGCGCCGCTGCACGTCGGCGTTGGCCCGCTGCACGCTCGCGAAGTCCAGCTCGGCCGCGCTCGTGCCCGTGGCCACGCTGCTCGCCGCGCCCCCGCCGAGCCCGATGAGCAGGGCCGGGCCGCCCAGGACCACGAGCCGATCGCCGGGGGAGATCTTCCCCTTTTGGACGAGGCCGTCCCGGATGTGGCCGTAGCCCCCGGCCAGCATCACGGGCTTGTGGAAGCCCCGCCACTCCGGCGCGCCGCCGGCCCCGGGCGCGGCCACGGTCAGCGTGCGGAAGAAGCCGGCCAAGGCCGGGCGCCCGAACTCGTTGTTGTAGGCAGCCGCCCCGAGCGGCCCGTCCACCATGATCTCCAGGGCCGTCGCCATGCGCGGGCTCGTGCCCACGGGCGCCTCCCAGGGCAGCGCGTCCCCCGGCAGGTGCAGGTCGCTCACCATGAACCCGGTGAGCCCCGCCCGCGGCTTGGAGCCCCGCCCCGTCGCGCCCTCGTCGCGCAGCTCGCCCCCGGCGCCCGTGGCCGCCCCCGGGTCCGGGGAGATGCCGGTCGGGTGGTTGTGGGTCTCCACCTTCATGAGCAGGTGCGTGGGCTCGGGGACGGCGACGTACCGTCCATCGCCCGGCCGCGGCCGCAAGCGGGCGGCCACCGGGCCGGCCAGCACCGCCGCGTTGTCCGCGTACGCGGAGAGCACGCCGTTGGGGTGGGCGGCGTGGGTGCTGCGGATGCGCGCGAACAGGGAGTCCGGGCGCGGCGCGCCGTCCACCTCCCAGGTGGCGTTGAAGATCTTGTGCCGACAATGCTCGGAGTTGGCCTGCGCGAACATCATCAGCTCGACGTCGGTCGGGCTGCGGCCGAGCGCCGCGTAGGACGCCGCGAGGTAGGCGCGCTCGTCGGCCGACAGGGCGAGGCCCAGGGCGGCGTCGGCGGCGGCGAGGGCGGCAGGGCCGTCGTCTCCGAGGGGCACGGATCGCACCGGGCGGGGCGGCCCGGCGGAGAACAGCGCGGCGAGGGCGTCGGGCCCCGGGTAGGCCGCCTCGGTCATGCGGTCCAGGGTGGTGGCCCAGGCCGCGGCGGGCAGGGCCAGCGGTGCGCCGTCCGCCCCGACCGCCCAGACCGCGCGCGCCGATTCGAGCCGGTGAAGGCCGGTGAAGCCGCAGGCACGGGCGATCTCGGTGGCCTTGGAGGACCAGGGCGATCGGGTGCCGGGGCGCGGGCCGAACCACGCGGCCGCGGCGGGGATCTCGGCCATGGGGCCGCTCTCGCCGACGAGCGCGCCGAGGCGGGCCCGGCCCGCGGCGTCGAGCGGGGCCGGCGCATCCACCATGGGACTACAGAGGCGTCCAGGTCCACAGTCGCCATTTCACTGGCTCTCCCCTCAACAACCTAGCAGCGATAGAGCGGTGTGTGCCCCAGTATGTGTA
>JBEIVK010000060.1:0-12196 GCA_040373935.1 Alphaproteobacteria bacterium | reverse complement strand
GGTCGCAGTCGATGGCGTGCCAGTCCGAGTTGTTCATCGCCGAGGCGCAGCTCGCGTAGACGAGGGTGCGGCCATCCGGCGACCAGTTTGGATGCGCCGCCCACCCGCGCGTGGGCACCTGGGCGATGGACGCTCCGGTGGCGATGTCGTCGAGGTAGAGCGCACCCGCGTAGTTGCGGACCATTCGGGTGCCCGAAGGGTCCAGCGTGGTGAAGGAGCCGGTTCCGGCCCCGGACCCAACGGCGGCGGAGGGAGCGGCGTCGGCGGCCACCCACGTCGGCCCGTAGCCGCCGTCCAGCGCGACCGAGAAGAGCGACGGGTTGGCCAGGTTGACCGAGTGGCAGCCCACACAGCGCCCGAAGGTGGACACGTCCATCCACGGCGTCGCCGTGCCGGCGCCGACGTCCACCTGCCACATCCCCTGGGAGGCTGGGGTCCAGTAGAAGACCGCGCCCGGCGCACCCCAGAACTCGGTTTCGAAGGTGGTGGGCCACGGCGACCCGCAGAGCGAGCCGCTCACGGCGGCCGACGCGGCGTCGTAGGCCCCGCCCAGCACCCGCATCGAAATCTGGCGGCCGGCGCCAGGGTCCGCCACGGCCCACCATTCGTCGCCGGAGGGGGTCCAGGCGCGGTCACGGGTGATGGCCGTGAGGGTGATGAAGGTGGTCTCGAAGCGGGTGAGGAAGAGATCCTGGCCGGCGGCCGGTACCCACTGGACCTCGGGGGAGAAGAAGTCGGCCGGGATGAGGGATTGGTCGAGCGGGTAGAGGACGTACGGCGCGCAGTCGGCGTCGGTGTCCACGGGCGCCGCGGCGACGGCGGCCTCCACGGCCGGGTCCCCCGTGAGGTTGAGGACGGCGACGAGGTGGGTCTCGACCGTGCAAGTGGCCGAGAGGCCCTCCCAGGTGACCTGCAGCGTCGCGACGCCGGCGCCGCGCGGGGCCGCCGTGTAGAGGCCGGCATCGACCTCGCCACCCGGGCCGTCCACCACCTCCCAGGTGGCGATGGCCGTCACGTCTTCTTCGCGGCCGTCCGACCAGGCGCCCAGCGCGACGAAGGACACGGTGCCCGGCGCATCCCAGACCGAGTCCACCCGCGGGGCCGACGACGCGCAAGACAGGACAGACGCGGTGGGGCCGCCATCCCCGTCGCCACCCGCGCCGCCACCGCCCGCGCCCCCACCGGACGCGCCGCTGTCCCAGCCATCGGAACCGCCGGCGCCGCTGTCGGGGGGGCCGCCTTTTCCGTCGCCGCCCCCACCGCCGCAGGCCGGCGCCAGGAGGGAGACGAGTGCGAGGAGGACGGGGGAAGGGGCGGTTCTCATGGAAAGAGCCTACCACATCCGGGCCGCGGGAGACTCAGACCGCGGCCGCGACCACCGCCCGCGCGCGGTGCGCCAGGGCGTAGATCGTCTGCGAGGGATTGACCCCCAACGACGTGGGCAGCACGCTGCCGTCGACGACGAACAGATTGGGGAGGGAATGGTGGCGCAGGTCGCTGCGCACGACCGCCCGCGAGGGGTCTTCGCCCATCGCGCAGCCTCCCATTTGGTGCGCGGTGAAGATGGCGTGCTCGTGAGCGCCATAGGGCGCACCGGCCAGCTGCGCGATGTCCGCTGTGGACCGCAACCGCCGGGGCTGACGGTGCAGCGTGTAGACCTCCGTGGCCCCGGCCGCGAGATGAACCTGCGCGAGCGCCTCGTGGCCCGCGCGAAAGGCCTCTGCCAACGCCGGACGAATGGGGTAGTCCACGCGCGGGCGCCCCGCGGCATCCACACGCACCGTCCCCCCGTCGTCGCCGGGCAGGAGGCCGTCCACCGCGAGCGAGATGAGCCCGGAGACATGCGCGAGCTCGGCCATGAACGCCGCCATCTCCTCGCCGAACAGCGGCGTGGCCGTGGCGATGAGCATGGGCTGCACCGGACCCGCCTCGAAGAACAGCCCGACCCGCTCCGGGCCGCGGTCGATCAGGTGATGGCTCGCGACGCTCTGCGGCGCCCCGTAGAAGCCGTCGATGCGCTCCGGGTAGCGGCCAGCGACGGCGATGACCGGGTGCAGGAACGTGCGCAAGCCCACCCGACCGTTGGTGTTGATGCCCGACCGCAGCAGCAACGCCGGCGTGTTGATGGCGCCGCCCGAGAGCACCAGCACCTTCGGCCGCACCGTGACCGCGACGCCCGTGGGAGCGCTGTCCGCCCGGCGCACCACCTCCGCCTCCACGCGCACCACCCGGCCGCCCTCGACGACGACCCGCCGAGCCTCGACGTCGGCGTAGAGGCGCAGGCCGGCCGAGACGGCGTCGGGGATGCTCGTGACGAGCATGGACTGTTTGCCGTCGACCGGGCACCCGAGGCCGCAGAGCCCGCTGTTGGCGCAGCCCTTCACGTTGCGGGAGGTCGGGGCGGCCGGCCAGCCCAACGCGGCGGCGCCGTTGAGCAAGGCGCGGTTGTTGGCGTTGGCGCGCTCGACCGGCCAGGGGGCGATCGAGAGGCGCGCCTCCACGGCCTCGAAGTGCGGGCGCAACGCGTCGTCGGTGAGCCCCTCGACCGCGTGATGGGCAGCCCAATGCGCGAGGATGCGCGACGGCGTGCGGTAGCAGGTCGTCCAGTTGACGGTGGTGCTGCCGCCGACCGCCCGGCCCTGGAGGATGGTGATGGCGAGGTCGGCCGTCGCGCGGGTGCCGCGGTCTTGGTAGAGCGCCGGATAGGCCTCTCCCTCGTGGGGCGAGAACGTCTGCCGGGTGAAGTGCCCGCCGGCTTCGAGCAGGACCACCGAGAGCCCGGCTTCGCAGAGCCCCGCGGCGAGGGTGGCGCCCCCGGCCCCGGAGCCGATGATGCAGACGTCACAGACCTCGTCGACGGCGCTGGTGAGCGCATCTGCCCCGCGAATGAAGCCGCTCACATGCCCTCCGACGAGACCTCCGCGCCCGCGGCCGACGCCGCGCCGCCAGGGGCGGCCCGGAGGTCCATGGGGCCATCATAGCCGGACGCGCCATACATGCGGGGGTGGCCCCAGTAGGCCGCCATGATGAGCCCACGGACGGCCTTGTAGAGCCCTCGGCGCACCGCGAGGCCGCTGTCGCGCAGCGCGAGCAGGGCCAGGTCCTGACCCGCCGGAGAGCGGAGGGTGAACGGGGTCGGCTCTCCATCGAAGATGAGGCCCGCAAGACTGTTTTCGATGAGCAGAAGGCCTTGCTTCAGCTCGGTCGCGTCGGCGGGATGCATGCGGGCGAGCTGCGCATCCACGAGGGCCGGCACGCCCAACGCGGAGGCACTTGGCAGCCCGCGCACCGCCGGACAGAGCCGATCCGCCAGCGCGGACAAGACAGAAAATGACACGTCGTCCAACACGCGCAGCCCGGCTGGCGGCGCGATGCGGCGCCCGGGACGCAGCGCGAGCCCCACCCCGCCAAGCGCAAGCACGGCCGCACCCAACCCCGCACCCAGGAAAAATCGACGGTCCATGCCCCAGAGCTAACCGAACCCGGGCGGCGTCAAGGTACGAGCGTCAACTTTGACGGGCCAGCGCGGGGGCGCTCCAGGGGAGCGCCCATCACCCGACGCAGGGCGAGGTACGCGGGGGTGTAATCCCCGGCGGCATCGCGGATGACCACGGGCGGCAGCGGAGGCAGGGCGGGGGCCTCCCGGTGCCCGGCCGCGAACAGGGCGATCGTCGGTGCCCGCCCCGCGCGAAAGGTGACGTCCACCCGCGCCCAGAGCCGAAGCCCGGCCGCCGCCACCGCGGGCGCGGGGCGAGCATCCCCCGCGGCATGGCAGAACACGAACACGCCGTCGGGGTGGAGCGCCTGCGCCGCCGTCGCCGCGTAGTCGAAGATGTCCCCGCGCAGCTCGATGCGGCAGTGCGCCCGCTGCGGATGCGGCGAGATGACGCCTTTGCCGACCGGGATGTAGGGCGGGCTCCCCGTCACGAGCGGCCAGGTGCCGCGCTCTTCGGCGGGGAGCATGGCCGGATCCCGAAGGTCGCCGTGGCGCAGCGTGACGCGGCCGCCCAGCCCGTTCCAGGCGACCGTCTTTGCGCACAGTTGATGGCTGCGCTCTTGGGCCTCGACGGCGGTGAGCCGGGCGTCGGGGCCCAGGCCGGCCAAGGTGAGGAGCCCCACCGACCCGATGCCCGCGCCGAGGTCCAGCGTCCGCGGCGCGCCCGGCGCCAGCACCCGGGCGAGCCAGGCCGTCAGGAGGTCGTCGGTGGAGAAGCGATGCCCCGCCTTGAGCTGGAAGATGCGCCAGGACCCAGTCAAAAGGTCGAGGGACTCGTCGTCGGCGGGGACGGGCAGGTCGGCGTGCATCCGGCCGGACTATCCGGCGCCCGCGCCGCCTTCCAGCCGGACCAGCGCGGCCTGCGCGGCGCCGCGCACCTCGGGCGACGGGTCGTTGAGCAGCGGGCGCAGCGCCGGCACCAGCGCCGGCCCGGCCAGCGCCCCGATGGCCTCCACGGCGTCGCGGCGGACCCGCGTGTCGGCGTGCGTGAGCAAGCGCCGCAGCAGAGGCACCGCCGTCCGGGCGACCGCCACGCGCGCGATGCGACACCCGAGCGCGACCCGGGCGGGATCCGTCCCTTGGAGCAGCCCGCGGACCTCGGCCCACGCCGCGCCGTCGAGGACCCGCCCGACCCACGGCGCCTCCTCGCCCGCCGTCGGGTCTGTCGTGCGCAGCGCGGCAGCAGAGGCGCCTGCGGCCGTCGGCTCGTCGCCGTCGTAGGCCGCGGGCTCTGCGGGATCTGGAGTCGGCACGACCTCTTCGAGCACCAGCCGCGCGTCCGGGACCGCACGCCCGAGCGCGAAGGCGGCGGCGGCGAGGGCCGCGGGCGTCGGGTCGGCGATGCGCAGGCGGACCACCCGCTCGCCGTCAGCGCCCAACGCGACTGCGCCCTCGGGCAGCGCGGCGCGCTCGTCGGGGCTGAGGGCATGGGACCGGAGGAGGACGAGGAGGATCATGGGCTCTCCGACGCGAGCAGCGTAGCGCAGCAGGGGCGCCCGGGGCTACGCAGATCCCATGGATCGCGGCCGCCACCGATGGAGCGCCACGGCCGCGTGCGGGGCGGCGGCCCTGTGCGCCGGCGCAAGCCTGCTGGCGACCTCGCCGGAGGTCCGGGCCGTCCTCGGCGCCGGCTTGCCCACCGGCGCGCCCTGGCCCGGCACCGGCGTCGACCGGGACGGCACCCTGTTTTTCATCGACTGGCTGGCCGCGGCCCCCCGGCGCGCTGCGCTGGGGCATGAGCCGCTGCTGTACACGCCCATCGGCTGGGACGCCGGCCTCGCCACCGGCTTCGCCTGGGCGGACCTGATCCCGGCGGCCTTCGCCCGCGGCCTCGGCGCGCCCGCGGCCGCAGTCTGGGGCGCGCACCTGATCTGGACGGTCGCCGGCAGCGCGGCGGCCGTGGCGTGGATGGCGCAGCGGGCCGGGGCCCGGCCGGCGGGGGCCGCGGTGTTGGGCGCGCTGGCGGCCCTGCACCCGCTGGTCGCGCGAGAGCTGGGCGAAGGGCGGCCCACCCAGGCCTGGCTCGCACCGGCGGCGGTGCTGTTCGGGCTGGCCCTCGGCGGCCGAAGCGCGGGCAGCGCCGTCGGCGCCGGACTCGCGCTCGCGCTCGCGTGCCTCAGCTATTGGTTCGTCGGGGCGGCGGCGGGTCTCGCCGTGGGCCTCGGCCTGCTCGCCGGAGTGGGGCGGCTGCCCCGGCTCCCCGGTGTGACGCGCGCCGCCGGGATCGCGGGGGTCGGCGTGGCGGTGGCAGCCGTCTTCGCGTGGCCCGCCATCGCGCCGTGGCTGTCCGGCAGCGGCGCGCCGCCCGACGCGGCGTGGTCCCGCCCGCCCTGGGCCCACGTGGACCTCGGCCTGCTGCGGCTGCCCGTCCGCCGGCCAGGGGCGGTGGACGGGCCCGGGGCGGCGCTGGCCCTCCACGCCGACGCGCTGCCGCCCGAGTGGCTGGTCCTCGGTGGGCTCGGCGCCCTCGCGGCGCGACGCCGCATCGCGGCCCTGGCCTGGGTGGCCCTCATCTGCGGCTTCACCCTCGCGCCCTGGCTCACCTGGCCCGGCGGCGGTGCGCCGACCGGCGCGTGGCTGCTCGATCTGGTGTTCCCCCCGCTCGCGCGCAACCGATGGCCGGACCGGCTCTTTCCTGTGCCGCTGCTCGCCGCGGCGTGGCTCGCCGCCCGGGCCATGGCCCGCCATCCGCGCCGACTGTTCGCCCTCGCCGCGGCGGCCTTGGTCGCCCGCGCGGCCACCGGGGGCCCGCTGCCCGCCGCGCCCCCGCCAGCCCCCTTGGACCCGGTGCTCGCGGCCGGGCCGGGGGGCATCATCGATGTGCCACTCTCTCGGGCCGAGCGCACCTATCCGCTCGTGCTCGCCCACGGCCGGCCGCTGCTCGGCGGGCCGGGGCTCGCGCGGGTGCGCCCTCCCGCACACGCCGCCTGGTGCGAGGCCAACCCGCTGCTCGCCGGTCTGGAGGCGCTCGCGCGCGGGGAGGCGCCGGCGGGCGACTGGTCTTCCGGAGACGCCGACGCTCTGCGCCGCGCCGGCTTGGGCCTCATCGTCCTGTGGACGGACGAGGTGCGCGTGCCGGTGCACGCGGTGGCGTCGTGGCTCGGGGCCCCGCCCACGCTGCGCGCCGGCCCGGCCGCGGTGTGGCGGCTGGATGCGGTGCTCCCGCGCGCCTCAGCGGCAGGTGAAGCGCAGGCTCCACGATGAGAGGGTGCCGTCGTCGATGTACACGGTGTCGTCGATGATGAGGGTCCAACGTCCGGTGCCCACCGTCGCGCCCGTGACGGACTCCGTCTCGGCGAGCGACGTGGCGGCATAGTCCCAGTCGTAGGAGCCCTCGTAAAGCAACGCCTGCAAGCCGCCGGGCTCCTGCAGATAGATGTCGAGGTCCCCCAGGTAGGAGTGCGAGAGGGAATAGGTGACCTGCAGGTCGACGACGGTGGGGCAGCCAGTCACGTTGGCGGTGTAGGTGTTGGTGGTGAGATCGTAGATGGGCCCCGTGCTGCCGCTCGCGGTGACCGTCCACGTGCTGCTGGAGTCGGCGCCGGAGCAGTCTTCGTCGACGCCGTTGCCCGGGGTGTCGGTGGCCCCCGGGTAGATGCCGGCGTTCGTATCGACACAGTCCGCGCCCGCCGTGGCGCCGACGGCCGGGACGGTGGCGCCATAGCCGTCGCCGTCGCGATCCGTCATGCAGGTGGTGGAGGACTCGGCCCAAGCCGCTCCGGGGAAGGTGTCGGCGTCGCTGTCGTTGCAGTCGCTGCCCACCGCAGCGCCGTCCCCGTCGGCGTCGGTGCTGCCGCCGCTGCCGCCGCCCGACGAACCGCCGCCCGACGAACCGCCGCCCGACGAACCGCCGCCCGACGAACCGCCGCCCGACGAACCGCCGTCCCCCGACGAACCGCCGTCCCCCGACGAACCGCCGAGCCCGGTGTCCGTAGAGCCGTCGTCGCCGCTCCCGCTCCCGTCGCCGCTCCCGCTCCCGTCGCCGCTCCCGCTGCCGCTCCCGCCGCCGTCATCGGCGAAGGGGTCATCCGAGAACGGGTCCTCCGCCGCCCCGGTGTCTCCCTTCACCAGCGCGAAGGGATCCAGGCCCAGCCCACAGCCAGGAAGCAGCAACACCAAGGCGGTCAGACGCAGGAGTTCGCAGGAAGAGCGCATGCCTTCAGTGTACCGCACGCGAACGCACCCGCGCGCCTCACCCGCAGGCAAGCCCACCCGCCGGCCGCGGCGCGACATCGACGAGCGCCCCCACCGACTCGACCACGCCGTCCACGCCGAGCTCCTCGGTGTCCACCGCGATGTCCGCCTGGGCGTACAAGGCCGCGCGCGCCCGCAGGATGCCCTTCAGCTCGTCGAGGGCAGCCGGCCGCCCCGCCATCGGCCGCAGATCTCCCTGCGCCTCCACCCGCCGCAGGTGCGCCTCCGGGCTGGCCCGCAGCCACACCGTCCGCGCCCGCTCGCGCAGCAGCGACCAATTGCCCGGGTGGGTGACCAGCCCGCCGCCCGTCGCGAGCACCAGCGGCCCGCGCCGCGCGAGCACCCGCAGGAGCACCCGCTGCTCCAAGGCGCGATACCCGACCTCCCCACGCAGGTCGAACACCGCCGCGAGCGGCATCCCCGCTTCGTCTTCGACCAGGCGGTCCAGCTCGACGAAGGGGCAGCCCCGCCGCGCCGCCAGCCGCGCCCCCACCGTGGACTTGCCCGCGCCGCGCAGCCCGACCAACGCGACCTTGTCCGGGCGGCCGGGCCCAAGCCCGCGGGTGAGCTGGTCGAGCGGCAGCCGCAGCACGGTGCAGACGGCGATCAGACAGCGGAGCGTCGCGTTCCCCTCGCCCTTCTCCAGGGAGATGAGAAACCGCGGCGAGACCCCCGCCGCGTCGGCGAGGACCGTCTGCGTCAGGCCCTGCTCCAGCCGCCGGGCCCGAATGCGCGCCCCGAGGGCTTCCATCAGCGGATCGGCCATCGAACCCTCCGTGCGCCTGGCTGCAATCTACTGCACTTGGACGGGTTGCGCCAGCGGGTGATGTGCAGTACAGTGCAGCGGCTGATTCCGGGAGCGCTGAGACGATGGCTGAGTTCGACTACCCGCCGGTGGACTTCGAAACCCACCCCACCCGCTACCGCCACTGGGCCCTCACCATCGACGGGCCTGTCGCCACGCTCGCCATGCAGGTCGCCGACGACGGCGGGATGTGGCCCGGCCGCTACGAGCTCAAGCTCAACAGCTACGACCTCGGCGTCGACATCGAGCTCTACGACGCCGCCCAGCGCCTCCGCTTCGAGCACCCGGAGGTCAAGGTCGTGCTCGTCACCGGCCCCGAGGGCGCCAAGGTCTTCTGCGCCGGCGCCAACATCCGCATGCTGGGCATGGCGCCGCACGCCTTCAAGGTCAACTTCTGCAAGTTCACCAACGAGACCCGCGTGTCCCTGGAGGAGGCGACGGCCCGCTCCGGCCAGATGTACATCGCCGCCCTCAACGGCACGGCCTCCGGCGGCGGCTACGAGCTGGCCCTGGCCTGCGAGCGCATCCTCCTCATCGACGACGGCAACGCCGCGGTGTCGCTCCCCGAGGTGCCGCTGCTGGGCGTGCTGCCCGGCACGGGCGGCCTCACGCGCCTCACCGACAAGCGCAAGCTCCGCCGCGACGTGGCCGACCTCTTCTGCACCAAGGCCGAGGGCTTCCGCGCCCGCGACGCCAAGAAGTACCGCCTCGTCGACGCCACCTACCCCCGCTCCCGCTGGGCCGAGGGCGTGAAGGCCGAGGCCGCCCAGGCCGCCACCGAGATGGCCGCCCGCTTCCCGCTGCGCACCGGGCCGGGCGTCGCCCTGCCCCCGCTCACCCGCCAGGCCACCGCCGACGGCTGGTCCTACCCGTCCGTCGCCGTGCGCGTCGAGGGCCGCGTCGCCCACCTCACCCTGCGCGCCCCCACCGACGCCCCCTCCCGCGGCGCCGACACCTGGGCCCTGCGCGCCTTCCGCGAGCTGGAGGACGCCCTCCTCCGCCTGCGCCTCAACCACCTCGACGTCGGCGTGCTCATCCTGCACACCACGGGCGACGCCGCGGCCGTGCTCGCTCACGACGCCCACCTCGCCGCCGGCGCCGCGACCGACTGGTTCTTCGCCGAGGTCCTCGAGTTCCAGGCCCGCATCCTCCGCAAGCTCGACAACCTGGCCAAGTCCGTGTTCGCGCTCGTCGAGACGGGCTCCTGCTACGTCGGCTCGCTCTTCGAGCTCTGCCTGTCGGCCGACCGCACCTACATGTTCGACGACGGCGACGGCGCGAACACCGTGCAGGTCAGCGCCGCCAGCGCCGGCCGCTTCCCGATGGCCAGCGGCCTCACCCGCCTGCAGGCCCGCTTCCCCGGCGAGCCCGCGCTCGTCAGCGCCGCCCTCGCCACCACCGGCCCCCTCGACGCCCCGGCCGCCCTCGACGCCGGCCTCGTCACCGCCGCCCCGGACGACATCGACTGGGAGGACGAGGTCCGCATCGCCATCGAGGAGCGCGTCTCCCTCTCGCCCGACGCCCTCACCGGCATGGAGCAGAACCTCCGCTTTGGCGGCGCGGAGTCCTGCGAAACCAAGATCTACGGCCGCCTCTCCGCCTGGCAAAACTGGATCTTCCAGCGCCCGAACGCCGTGGGCGAGCGCGGCGCCCTCACCCTGTACGGCCACCCCGAACGCCCCGTGTTCGACTACCGGAGGACCTGACGATGTCGTCCATCAACTACGACGAGCGCATCCCCAACAACGTCAACCTCTCCTCGGACCGCCGCTTGCAGCGCGCGCTCGAGAAGTGGCAGCCCGCCTTCCTGGACTGGTGGAACGGCGTCGGCCCGCAGGTGTTCCAGCACGACGAGATCTACCTCCGCACCGCCATCTCCACGGATCCGGGCGGCTGGGCGCACTTCGGCCACGTCCGCATGCCGGACTACCGCTGGGGCATCTTCCTCGCCGCCAAGGAGGAGGGGCGCGTCATCCCGGGGGGAGACCACGCGGGCCAGCCGGTCTGGGACTCGGTGCCCGGTGAGCACCGCAACGCCCTGAAGCGCCTCATCGTCGTCCAGGCCGACACCGAGCCTGCCTCCGTCGAGCAGCAGCGCTACCTCGCGTCCTGCGCCCCCTCGCTCATGGACGCCCGCAACCTCTTCCAGGTCAACGTCGAAGAGGGCCGCCACCTCTGGGCGATGGTGTACCTGCTGCACGCGCACTTCGGCGCCGATGGCCGCGACGAGGCCGACGAGCTGCTCGCCCGCCGCGCGGGGGACGCCGACAAGCCCCGCATCCTCGACGCCTTCAACCAGCCCTGCGAAGACTGGCTCACCTTCTACTGCTTCACCTGCTTCACAGACCGCGACGGCAAGTACCAGCTCGGCAGCCTCGCCGAGTCCGGCTTCGACCCGCTCTCCCGCACCTGCCGCTTCATGCTCACCGAAGAGGCCCACCACCTCTCCGTCGGCGAGCTGGGCGTCGAGCGCGTGCTGCGCCGCAGCGCCCAGCTCACCCGCCTCGACAAGAACGGCGACGCCCGCGCCCAGGGCGGCATCGACCTGCCGACCGTCCAGAAGTGGATCAACCACTGGTTCTCCTACTCGATCGACCTCTTCGGCGCCGAGATCAGCACCAACGCGGCCGATTACTTCGCCGCCGGCCTCAAGGGCCGCTGGCGCGAGGCCGCCGACTACACGGACCACCTCTGCATCGGCGTCGAAAAGACCATCCCGGTCTACGAGAACGGCCGCCTCGTGCAGCGTGCGGTGCCCCTCCGCAGCCTGATGAACGAAGAGCTGCGCCAGTCCTACATCAAGGACGCCGAGCGCGTCGTCGTCCGCTGGAACAAAGCCCTCGAAGAAGAAGGCATCGACTTCCGCGTCTCCCTGCCGGACAGCCGCTTCTTCCGCCGCCAGGGCATCTACGCCAACCTCCCCTTCGACCCGTCCGGCAACCTCATCGACGAGGCCACCTGGCAGGCCCGCAAGGACGAGTGGCTGCCCACCGACGCCGACCGCGCCTACGTCAAGTCCCTGATGCACCCGGTCTACGGCATCGGACAGGTCGCCCACTGGATCGCCCCGCCGCGCCGCGGCATCAACGGCCAGCCCTTCGAGTTCGAGTACGTCCGCCGCGAGCCCGTGCCCGAAGCCCGCTGATTTCGCCCGCCGTCGCCTCCTGTTCCGGGGGCAGGGAGGGGCTCCGCCCCTCCCCGCAACGCCCCTCCCCGGCCCTCCCGCCGCGGGCGGGGCGCCGCGTTTCAGCCCTCCACGCGCAGCCAGGCGGGCGCCGGCCCCGCCGCCTCGGCCACGAGCCCCGCGGCGGCCGCGTTGTGCCCCGTGTCGCGGAACCGCGGCGCGGCCCCCGGGTGGCGGGCGGCGAGCGCGCCCAGCAGCGCGCCGGCCACGCCCAGCGGCAACACCCGGCACGAGCAGGCGAACTCGACGAAGTCCCCCGTCTCCCGGTCCACCAGGAAGGCGGCCACGAGGCCGTGATCCCCGAAGCGGTCGCGCACCGCCGCCACGCTGCCCGCCAGCGCCCCCGGGGCGGGCGCCACCCCGGACAAGCGCAGCTGCCGCGCCCGCCGCAGCAGGTCGTCCACCCGCGGCGCGTCTTCGGGGGCGAGGGCGCGCACGGCCGCCACCACGCCGAGTCCCGCCCGAAAGTCGGCGAGGGCCGCCGGGCCCGCCGCTGCCGCACCATCGGCCGCGGCCC
>JBEIVK010000272.1:0-5515 GCA_040373935.1 Alphaproteobacteria bacterium | reverse complement strand
GCGCGCGGCGCGGCGCGCGCACGCTGTGGTGCAGCGCGACGGCGGCGGTGGCGGGCAGGGTGTCGGGCCAGCGCCACAGCAACTGGAAGCGGGCGGGCGGGAGCTGGGCGAGGCGCCCGTTCACGAGCGCGGCGGCAGCGGCGGGGCCGTCCGCGGCGGCGGCGATGGCGGCCCCGACGGCGGCGGCCTCCTCAGAGGCGACCGCGTCGGCGAGATCGGCGAGCAAGTCTCCGAGCGCCGGGTACCACGTGTAGAAGCTCGGTTTGCTCAGGTTTGCGGCCCCGGCGATCGCCGCGACGCTGAGCGCGGGGAGGCCCTCGGCGTCGAGCAGGCCCAGCGCGACGCTGCGCAAGCGGGCGCGGCGCTCGTCCTGGCGGGCGGCGAGTCGGTCGAGGCGGGTGCGGTCGGACGGCGCGGGCATCGGGCCCCCAAGGCAGCGCCAGGATAGCGCGGCGCGCGGAGGCGGCGCGATGCTGCGGTTGGACGGGGTGACGCTGGCGGTGGGAGGGCGCGACCTGCTCGTGGGCGCCGACTGGGAGCTCCACCCGGGGCAGCGCGTCGGGCTGGTCGGCCGGAATGGTGTTGGGAAGACCACCTTCCTCCGGGCGCTGGCGGGCGAGTTGAGCGCGGACGCGGGGCGCGTCGAGCGGCGGCCGGGGTTGCGGGTCGGTTGGCTGCCCCAGCACGCGCGGCACGCGGCGGACGCCCCGCTGTGGGACGAGGCGCGGGCCGGCATGACGCGCTTGCTGGCGTTGGAGGCAGAGGTCGCGGCAGCGCAGGCGGCGGTGGAGGCCGGCGCGGAGCGCGGGCCGGAGCGGCTGGCGCGGGCCACCGAGGCCTTCCGCGTGGCCGGGGGCTACGCGATGGACGAGCGGGTGGGGACCGTGCTGCACGGGCTCGGATTCTCCGCGGCCGACTGGAAAAAGCCGTGCGCGGCGTTCTCCGGCGGCTGGCAGGTCCGCGCCGCGCTGGCCCGCATGCTGCTCGCCGAGCCCGAGCTGCTGCTGCTCGACGAGCCCACCAACCACCTGGACCTGCACGCCCGTGCGTGGCTGGAGGCCTACCTCGACGGCTACCCTCACAGCGTCGTGCTCGTGAGCCACGACCGCCGCCTGCTCGACCGCGCCTGCACCGCCATCGTCGAGCTGCGCAGCCGCAAGCTCCACACCTTCGTCGGGAACTTCAGCGCGTGGCGCAAGGAGCGCGCCCTGCGCCACGCCCAGGCCGAGGCCGCCTTTGACGCCCAGCAGGAGGAGATCGCCCGGCTGGAGCGCTTCGTGGAGCGCTTCAAGGCGACCGCGACGAAGGCGACCCAGGCGGCCAGCCGGCAGAAGGCGCTGGACCGCATGGAGCGGCTGGACGCGCCCGACCGCGAGCACGACGTCGTTCTGCGGCTCGCGCCGGCCCCGCCGTGCAGTGAAGAGGCCGTGGTGCTGGAGGGCGCCGCCGTTGGCTATGGCGAGGGCGAGCCCATCCTCCGCGGGGTGGACCTCACGCTCCAGCGCGGCTGGAAGGTCGCCGTCCTCGGGGTGAACGGCGGCGGGAAGTCCACGCTGCTCCACGCGCTCTCCGGGCGCCTGCCCCTCGCGTCCGGTCGGCGACGGGTGGGCCGGGGCGTGCGCCTCGGGCTCTTCACGCAGGACCTCGCCCGCGAGCTGGACCCGGCGCGCACGGGTTTCGAGATCGTGCGGGACGAAGCCCCGATGGCCGACGAGACGCGGGTGCGCGGCGCGCTCGGCGCCCTTGGGCTGAGCGGCGAGGCGGCGTTGCGGCCGGCGGGGGTGCTGTCGGGCGGCGAGAAGGCGCGCGTGGTGCTCGCGGGCTTCGCCGTGAAGCCGGTCAACGTGCTGCTGCTCGACGAGCCGACCAACCACCTCGACGTCGAGACGGTGGAGCTGCTCATCGACGCCCTGCGCGGCTGGGAGGGGGCGCTGTTGTTCGTGACGCACGACCGCCACCTCGTCGAGGCGCTGGCGACCCATGTCGTGCACGTCCGCGGCGGCGTGGTGGAGATGCACCCGGGCGTGCGCCCCGAGGACTTCGCGTTGGAGGCCGTGAAGGCGTCGGCGGAGGCGGCGGCCCCGGCCCGGGCGGCGTCCCATGAGGAGCGCAAGGCGGCCGCCCGCGAGCGAGAGCGGGTGGAGCGGCGGCTCGCGCGTCTGCCCGCCGAGATCGAGGCGGCGGAGGCGGCCTTGGCGCAAGTGGACGAGGCGCTGTGTGCGCCCGGGGTCGCGCCGGCGCGGTTCGCGGCGCTGGCCCGGGACCGCGAGGCGGCCGAGTCCCGCATCGGCGCGCTGTATGCAGAGTGGGAGGCGCTGGAGGCCGCCCTCGGTTGAGCGTTCAGCCGGCCGCGAGGCGGGCGCGGACGCCCGCGGGAAGGATGACGAGGCGTCCCTGGCGGTCGATGGCGACCAGCTCCACCTCGGCCTCCACGAGGGCGCGGGCCTCGTCCCCCCGCCACGCCGCGTGCTGGAAGACGAGCCGGTAGTCGGTCTCGGCGCGCACGGTCGTGCGGATGTCGAGCGTGTCGCCGTGCACGGCGGGCGCGCGGAAGCGCATCGAGAGGCGGTACACGGCGAAGCCCACGCCGTCCTCCGACCAGAGGCGGCGCTGCTCGTCGATCCCGAGCAGGTGTTCGCGCGCCCGCTCGAAGTACTTGAGGTAGTTCGCGTGGTACACGACGCCGGTGAAGTCGGTGTCCTCGTAGTACACGATGGCGGGCAGGTGGTGGATCATCCGCGCGGGCTATCCGGGCGCGCGGCGCCGGCATAGGGGCGGGCAGGAGGCGTCGTGCTGCGGCTGGCATCGGAGACCCGCGCGGACTGGGTGGCAGAGGCGGCGGCCGCGGTGCCCACTCTCCTCGTCGATCACGCGCACTGCGAAAAGAAGGCGGCGTCCACCGCCATGAACCTTATCTTTCGCTACGTCGGCCGCACGGGGCTGATGGCGCCGCTGTCTGCCCTCGCGCGGGAGGAGCTCGCGCACTTCGAGCTGGTGCTGCGGGTGCTGGAGGAGCGAGGCATCCCTTTCGTCCGATTGGAGCCGCCGCCCTATGCGGCGCGTCTGATGGCCGCCGTGCGTCCGGCGGAGCCCGCCCGCTTGGTGGACACGTTGCTGTGCTGCTCGCTCATCGAGGCGCGCTCGTGCGAGCGGATGCGCCTGCTGTCCGAGCACCTGCCAGACCCGGCCTTGGCCGGGATGTATCGCTCCCTGCTGGCGAGCGAGGCGCGCCACCACCAGTCCTACGTGGACCTCGCGCTGGACATCGCGCCGCGCGCGGAGGTGCTGGCCCGGCTGGACGCGCTGGCCGAGCACGAGGCTGCCGTCGTCGCAGAGCGGAGCCCCGCGTTTCGATTTCACGGGTGAGGCCCGCTAACTGCGCACCGGCCAGTGGATGCGCGTGAGCGGCAGGAGGGACCGGGACTCCAGGTCCATGCGGTCGTAGTGGTCCAACAACGTCCGGCGAAGCTCGGGCAAATCCAGCAAAGAGCAGCGCGCGCTGTGGGGTGCGGCGGCCTCGCGCGCGGCGGGGGTGAAACCCCCGAGGGCGACGAGCAGGCCGCGTTGTGGCGCATGCAGCCCTTCGCAGAAGGCAAGGGCGGTGCTGGCCCCCAGGGGCTCCTCGGGCCGCGGGTGCACGCGCAAGACGATGAGGGTGCGCTCGGGCGCGCCGGCCGCAGGCGTGAAGACCTCTGCGCCATCGGGGCGCTCCAACACGCGGTGCGGGAAGCCCATCGCGCGCAGCATCCCGGCGACGAGCAGGCGCACGCGGGCCGGGCCGAGATCGGCGATGGAGCGCTCGATCAGGTGATCGGCCTGCGCGCTGATCGACGCGAACTGCTCTGCGAAGGTGAGGGCGGACAGGCTGGGCGTTGCGGGGGCGACGCGCACCGGCGCGGATGGGGCAGGCGCGAGGGGCACCGAGACCGCCGGCGCCGCGGAAGCGCGGCGAAGCTCCGGGGCGGGCGTGGGCTCGGGGGGGAGGAGGTCTGCGGTCCAGGGCATCGCCGCGAGGTCGATGCGCGGGGCGTCGCCGGCCCACGGGGCGGGAGGCACGGGAGACGGGGGCGCGGGGAGCAGCGGCGGGGCAACGGGCGCGGGCTCTGCGGCCGCGCCTGGGGCCGCCGGCGGTGCCGGGGCGGGCGCGGTCAGGCCACGGGCGGCGGCCCGGATGGCGGGGGCGTGCGCGGGGTCCACGGCGAAGAGCGTCTGCAGCAAGGCGAGGGCGTTGCGCTCTGCGGGGCCGAGCTGGTCCCGGGTGATCTCGCCGTCCCAGAGAACGTCGCGCACGAACGGGTTGTCGGCGGTGGCGTCCCAGCGCACCGGCCCGACGAGGGCGCCCGACCGCCAGACGCCCGCCTCGGCGTCCCAGGCCAGGACCGGATCACCGTCCCGCATCTCGTGGATGAAGCAGAACAGTTGGACGCAGGCCGCGCGGTGCCGGCCGGAGCGCCACGTGGGATACAGCGCCCGGAACACCTCGTACAGCGTGTTGCGGTCTGGCGCTTGGGGGAGCCCGCCCAGCTCGCGCCCGATGCCCAGCGCCACCGTGCCGGGCCCGCGTGTGCCGCTGGCACCCGCCACGCGGGCGCTGGGGCGGATCATCCACAGCGGGGCATCCATGGGGCTCTCCATGTGGACTGTTACCGGGCCGGCGGGTTTCGGGCCAGTCTCAGCCCGACCCCGAGGGGGCGGCGGGCCCGGCTGGCGACCGCCCGACAGGCCCGGTCGCTCTCTGGGCAGCTCCGATAGACCGGGTCCGCGGGCGCGGTGCGGCGGCGGGCCAGCTCGCCCGGGGCCTCCGCCCACACCCACTCGGCGGCGTTCCCGGCCGTCCCGACGATGCCCAGGGCGGAGGCCGCGTCGTCCACATCGGCCAGCCCGAGGTTGTTCCCGCGGGACGCGCGACGCCCGCGCGGATCCCCGTACGCGAAGCCCACCCACTCCCGCTCCGTGGGCAACCGGTAGCCGTCCGCGCGGGTGTCCCAGACGACCCGGGCGCCGTCTTCGCAGTCCTCTGGCACGGTGTACGCGGGGCGCAGGCGCTCCCGCCGGCTCAGCAGATTGGCGTAGCGAAGGGCGTCGCAGAAGCCGACCGGCGCCGCCGGCTGCTGGAAGCGCCCGGACATGACCTCGAGGTCCAGCCCCATCAGCGCCATCCACTGCGCTTGCGTGACCTCCGTCCGGCTGACCTCGGGGCCCGCGCCTTCGGGGCTCGCCAGCGCGACGAAGCGCATCGGCGCGATGCCCGCGAGCGCGGTGTGGCCTCCCGCGCCGGGGCTGAACGGCGGGCCGCCGGTGAACGGGCCCTCGCCCTCCCCGTCGCCGCCGCCATCCCGGCCGCCGCCGCCCAGCTCGCCGTCGCTGGCGGCAGGAGCGCCGACACGCGACGCGGTGTTGGCGCCCTCGGCGAGGGCCCCGTGGCTGGGGGGCAGGGAAGGGGGCGGATTGGCCACGGGAGGCGCCCCGGGCGCCGCGAGCGTGGAGGGCGCCGGGGGCGGCGCCGCGGGGGGGG
>JBEIVK010000948.1:0-1643 GCA_040373935.1 Alphaproteobacteria bacterium | reverse complement strand
TGATTTTACGACCCAACCCCAATTTGCGGAGCTTGGGTGCTTGGAGTTGCTTGGATAACAAGCCTAACCCCCCGGTCTGATGGCTGCGGCGGGTGCTTCGGCGGAGCTTGCGGGCGGGGCGGAAGGCGGGAGGGAGGCCGAGGAGGGCGGTGGGACGGGGAAGCCGGCGGTGGGCCAAACGTCCAGCCGGACCTCGTAGAAGTACGCGTCGAGGATGGCGGCGGCGTCGGCGCCGGAGCGGGCGCGGGCCATGGCTCCCTCTTGGCACAGGCCCACGCCGTGCCCGAAGCCCAGGCCCATGAAACGCACTTGGGAGCCCTGCACCTCCACGTCGAACCGGGCGGAGCGGAGGCCGAAGGTCGTGCGGGCGGTGGCGCGCTCGCGCGGGCTGAGCGCATCCGCGTCCGGGGCGTCCTGCGCGGCGAGGAACCGGCGCCACGCATCGGCCGAGCCGGACTTTTCCCAGCGGCTGTGCGGCGCATCGAGACAGAAGCTGTCCGGGCGGGCGACGAGGTAGGGCAAGGCCGTATGCCAAACGTCCTCCGAGCCCCGCGTCATGCCGCCGCAGTTCGAGTGGAAGGCCGCCGTGATGGGGAAGCCCGTCGAGTCCAGGGCGACGAGGCCGCGGGTGGAGGTGACGCCGAGGCGCAGCGTGTCCGATCCGGTGGCGGTCCCGTGGTACGCTTGGCAGTGGACGCCGTCGCAGACGTCGATGCCCTCGCCGGGATGGCGCGGGATGCGGGCGACGGCTTCGGCGGTGTAGGTCCGCGCGACGATGGCTTGGGCGCGGTAGAATTCGAGGGCGTGGCCCCGGCCGGTCTCGGCGCTGAGGACGCCGGGGAGGTAGCGCTCGACCGACGTTTCCAGGACACACCGGGGGCGCTGGGCCGTGCCGCCGAGGCACAGCGCGCCGGGGTGGTGCTCGGCGGCGATCCCGGGCCGCCGAACCCACAGGACGGATTCGGGGAGGAAGGGGCGGAGGCAGGCCGCCGGGAGGAGCCGGTCGCCGATGCGCCAGGCGCCGCCCTCCCGCGCCACGGTCCAGGTGCCGCGCAGCGTGTCGAGGATTTGGCCGTCGCCGTCGGCGAGTTCGTACCCGCCGGCCCAGGTGTACACTTCGAACGACTTCGGCTCGTGCCCGTGCCAAACTCCGACACGGACCGCCTGCCCGCTGCCGGCGGCGGCGACGAGGAGGAGGGCGGCGGTGAGGAGGGGGCGGGCGGTCATGGGGTTTCGAGGAGGGAAAGGGCCAGGCGGTCGGCCGCGCCGGGGCCGCCGAGGAGAGAACGGAGCCGGAGGAGGGCTTCGTGCTGGGCGCGGCGTTCGGGGGCGTCGAGGTCGAGGAGGGGCAGGACGCCGGCGGCGAGGGCCGGGCCGGTGCAGGCCTCTTGGAGGTACTCCGGTACCGCCGATTCGCCGAGGATGAGGTTCGGCAGGCCGATGTGGTCGACGCGGGCCAGGCGCCGCGCGATGGCGTAGGTCAGCGCGCTGGTGCGGTAGCCGATGAGGGCGGGCGTGCCGAAGAGGGCCGTCTCGAGCGTGGCTGTGCCGGAGGTGACCAGCGCGGCGCGGGCGTGCGCCACGAGGCTGCGGGTGGCGCCGTGCAGCACCGGGACGCCGGCGGCTTCGGCGGCGGCGTAGGC
>JBEIVK010000752.1:0-2274 GCA_040373935.1 Alphaproteobacteria bacterium | reverse complement strand
GCACCGGCCCTCCGGGCCGCCGGCTCCGGTCCCTGGCGCGGTGGCCCTGGGCCGGGGGCCGGGGGTGGCCCGCGTGCCCGGCGTGGGGTCTGGCCCCCCGGCCCCGCAGGCCGCGGCGGAGCCCCGGGGTTACTCGCCCCGCCCGCCACCCCCGAGCCCCGCCTGCCCGCGCCGCTCCCCGTCCGCACCTGCTTCTGGTTCGCCTCCGGCGGCCTCGCCGCCGCCCGCGGGGATGTGACGCGGGTGCCCGGCAGCCTGCTGGAGACACTGGACACGGGCGGCCTGGAGCCGCGGGTGGTGTCGTTCCGGTGGGGGGCGTGCCCGACCAGAACCTCAACGGCGTGCCGCATGACGCGCGCAGCCCGGCGGCGTCTCTCGGGGTGGCCACGCCCGACGCGGCCGAGACAGACCGGCCTTGGGCGGCGCTGACCGAGTGCGGTACGCCGAGCCGCTGCGGCTGGCTCGTCGATCGCCATGGGCTGTCCTGGCAGATTGTGCTTGCGCGGCTGCTGGAGCTGGTCGCGCACCCCGACCGCGCGCTGGCGGCCCGGGTGACGGACGCGATGCTCCAGATGGGCAAGCCCGACGTGGCGGTGCGGGAGGCGGCGGCCGCCGGTGGAGGGCCCGCGGCGCCGGGGGAGAGCGTTGCGAGAGGGGGCGGAGCCCCCTTTCGCCCCCAACGAAATCGACCTTGCGGACGCTGCGGGGCGAGGCCGCCGGGGAGGGGCCGCGCGCGGCCGTCAAGGCGCCGTGAACGCGAAGGGCACCGCGACGGTGGGCTTGTCCTTGAGGCGGATGACGCCAGTGACGCGCTCGCCGGCGGCGGGCGGGGTGGCCCAGGTGAGGCCGTACTCGGCGTAGCCGCCGCAGTGGGCGCGCGCGATGTCCTTGCCGAGGGGCGGGAGGTCGGCGGCGTCGGAGACGGTGGCGTAGAAGCCGCCGGTCTCGGCGGCGAGGCGGCGGAGGGACTCGACGGCGACGGGGTCGGAGCCGAAGTCGACGGTGTCGGAGGCGGCGCCGAGGCCGACGACGTGGACGGTGACGCCCTTGTCTTGGGCCTTGGCGATGACGGCGTCGACGTGGGTGCGGGAGGTGGTGTCGGCGCCGTCGGAGAGGACGACGAGGGCGCGGCCCCAGGTGTCGGTGGGGGAGTCGGCGGTGGGGCCGTGGTCCTTGACGTCGCGGGCGACGAGGGTGAGGGCCTCGTCGACGCCGTCCCAGAGGGGGGTGCCGCCCTCGGAGACGAGGGACTCGGCGTCCTGGGCGATGGTGGCGGCGGTGCTGCCCATGGGGGAGAGGATGTCGGTGACGAGGCGGTTGCCCTCGCCGCGGCCGTCCCCGAACTCGGCGAGGCCGATGCGCCAGTCGGGGGCGCAGTCGAGGAGGGCGCGGGAGATGGTGGCGGCGGCCTCGACGCGGTGGCGCTCGCCGTCGGTGGGGCAGCCGAGACAGAGGGAGGAGTCGGCCTCGAGGGAGCCGGAGCCGTCGACCAGGAGCAGGAAGGAGCCGGCGTCGAAGCCGGGCTTCTCCGTCCAGTCGTCCACGGTGACGTCGCTGTTGGGGCTCTCGACCTCGATGGCGTCTCCCTTGGGCGGCAGGGGGAAGCCGCTCTCGTCGAGGGAGCCGAGCGCGACCTTGACGCGGCCGCGGCCGGGGCCCTCGGAGGAGAAGCCGGGGTCGGGCAGGATGCCGAGGAGGTTGAGCCCGAACAGCTCGGAGAGCAGATCGAGGGCGGCGCAGCCGGGCAGGGCGGCGGCGCCGGCGAGGGCGAGGGCGGGGGCGAACCGGCGGAGGGGGGAGCGCATGGGGACCTCTCGCCGGCGGTACGCTTGGGCGGCTGCGATATTCAACGGGTGGGACCGATCGGGCGGAGGGCGCATGGGCGACGGGCGGCAGGGCGGATCGGGGCGCGGCGGCGGCGGGCCGCGGCGGGGTTTCGGGGCGGGGCTGGCGCTGGGCCTGCTGCTGGGCGGCGGGGCCTCGCTCGCGTGGGCGCACGGCGGCCTGCAGACGACGCCGCAGGGCACGATGGGGCCGCCCATCTGCCGGGAGGTGGTGGCCGGCGAGCGGGCCGCGACGGACACGGCGGATTGGATGCAGCGCATGACGCTCAGCGGGCGGCTGCGCTTCGTGGCGGTGCCGGGCCCCGAGGGGAGCTTGCTCTGCGCGTGGTGAGGCCCGCGGCGCTCAGGCCGTCGTGATGGTGGGGCCGTGCTCGGCGGCGGCGGCGGCCGGCGCGGGGGCGGCGCGGCGGGGGGCCGTGGCGATGGCGAG
>JBEIVK010000645.1:0-2703 GCA_040373935.1 Alphaproteobacteria bacterium | reverse complement strand
GCCGTCCAGCCGCTCGGCTGGGAGTGTCGTGCTTTTCAGCTCTTCGACGAGCAGGCGCCCGCCCGCGTTGCTCAGCCCGTCGACCCGCCCGTGGATGGTGCAGACCCAGCCGCGCAGCGACACGCGGTGCCGGATGCTCACCTCCCGGCGAAACGCGGCGTCCTCCGATGCGCGCTCGCCTTGCCAGGCGGTGTGCGCCTCTTGGCCGGCCCGCAGGCGCACCCGCTGCGACCACGCCAGCTCCATGCGGAGATCCCCCCGCGCCGGCCCGGCGTCGATGAGGTCGTGGACGCCCAGCTCGAGCGTTCGCGCGCCGTCGTCCCAGCGCAAGGCCAAGGGCTAGCCGCGCGCGCGGCGGTCGGTGCGCACGTAGAGCCCCGTATCCCCCGCGCGCAGCAGCACCGTCGCGCCGGCCGCGAGAACCAGCCCGGGGGCGCCGGGGAGGATCTCCACCATCCGGCCGTCTGCGAGGGTGCCGGCCCCGGAGAGGCGCGGGCCCGGATCCACCTCGAGGGTGCCGTCGGTGCGCAGCGCGACCGTGCCGCCCGCCGCCCGCACGCGCTGGCCCGGGAGCAAGGCGCCGTTGCTCGCCCATTCTCCGCCGCGCCGCACCCAGAGCTCGGCCGGGGCCGCCGCCGCCGCGGGGCGCTGCTGCGCGAAGCCGATGATGGGCGAGAGGGCGCGCGCCGCCGTGCCGCCCGAGCTGCCGTCGTCCGAGGACTCCTCGGTCGAGCCCGTCGTCTCTTCGGGGCCGGCCAGGGCGTCGCCGAGGGTGAGGTCGTCTCCGGGGACGCGCGCCGACGCCGGCGGCGGCAAGCCGGCCCAGCCCTGCAGCGCGAGGTTGGGCACGGGCGCGCGCGCCCGGGACCGCGCCGACTCTTCCGTCGTCAAGAGCTCTTCGGAGCGGGTCGGCTCCGGCAGCGGCATGGTGAAGTCGTCTCCCGACGCGCGCCGCGCGGCGCCGACGGGCACCACGTCCATGGTGGCGGCCGGGAGGCGGGCGGTGAGCGCGAGCTCCTGGCGGCCCGTCGTCGCGTCGAGGAGGACGAGATCCACCGCGCCCTCTCCGAGCGCGAAGCGGGCCTTCTCGACCCCGCCCTGGTACACGACGAGCCAGCGACGATCCAATGCCCCTCCCGCCGGCGGCGCGGTCTGCACCGGGCGTCTCGGTTAGCCCGCGGGGCAGGAGCCCGCCATGCCCGACACCTGGACCGACTTCTGCGCCCGCGTCGCCGAGATTGACGCCCTCAACGCCGCTTCCGGGGTGCTCGGCTGGGATCAGCAGGTCACCTTGCCGCGCGGCGGCCACGCGCACCGCGGCGCCCACCTCGCTGCGCTCGCCGGCGTCATCCACGAGCGCCTCGTCCACCCGGCGCTGGGCGAGCTGGTCGAGGCGCTGGAGCGCGACGCGGACCCGCAGAAGCGTCGCGCCGCGCTGGTGATGCGGCGGCGGCGGGACCCGGCGGTTCGCACGCCGGCCGCCCTCGTGCGCGAGATGGCCGCCGCCCAGGCGGACGGCTTCCCCGCGTGGATGGCCGCGCGGGACGCACGGGATTTCGACGTCTTTGCTCCGGCGCTCCGCCGCCTCGTGGCGCTCACGAAGGCGCGCATCGGGCACCTCGGCCCGGCGGCCCATCCCTACGACCACCTGCTCGAAGAGCACGACCCGGGCGTGCGCACCGCTGAATTGGTGCCGCTCTTCGACCGCCTTGGCGCCGCGCTGGCGCCCTTCGTCGCCGCCGTCGCGGACCGCCCGCAGCCGCCGCCGCTTGGGGTCGAGGTGCCGTCTCCGGCGCTGTTCCGCGTGTCCCACCGCATCCTGGACGCGATGGGCTTCCGCGCCGACGACGGCCGGCTCGACGCCTCCGAGCATCCGTTCAGCATGGGCATCGGCGTGCACGACGTGCGCCTCACCCTCCACCCGGACCCGCACGACCTGCTCGGCACGCTCGGCGGCACCATCCACGAGGGCGGCCACGGCCTCTACGAGCAGGGCTTGCCCGAGGAGCTGGCGGGCACGGGCCTCTGCGCCGCCGCCGGGATGGGCCTGCATGAGTCCCAGTCCCGCTTCTGGGAGAACACGATCGGCCGGTCCGCCGCCTTCTCGCAGTGGCTCTCCGTGGTCCTCGCCGCCGAGGCCGGCCGGATCGTGGACCCGGCCACGCTGTTCCGCGCCGCCAACCGCGTCGAGCGCAGCCTCATCCGCGTGAAGGCCGACGAGGTGACGTACAACCTCCACATCCTCGTCCGCACGCGGCTGGAGATCGCGCTGTTCGCCGGGGACTTGTCGGTGGACGACCTCCCCGCGGCGTGGGACGAGGCCTACGCGGCGCTGCTCGGGGTGCGCCCCGCCCATGCGACCGAGGGTGTCCTCCAGGACATCCATTGGTCTGGTGCGGCCTTTGGGTACTTTCCCAGCTACACCCTTGGCAATCTCTACGCAGCCGGCATGGGGGCGGCCTTGGTGGCCGAGCGCCCGGGGGTCTGGGACGAGGTCGCGCGCGGCGAGCTCGGGCCCATCCTCGCCTGGCTGCGCCCGCGGGTCCACGCGCGCGGCTGCACGGCCGATGCCCCGGAGATCGTCCGCGATGCCGTCGGCGAGCGCGATCTCGTGGAGGACCTGCTCGCCCACCTGCGCGCACGGCAAGAGGCCGTCGCGGCCGGCTGAGCCCCAGCGGGCGGGCCACTGCGGGCGGGCCACTG
>JBEIVK010000963.1:0-1614 GCA_040373935.1 Alphaproteobacteria bacterium | reverse complement strand
CGGATCGTGCCGCAGGCTCTCGGCCTCCATCGACTCGTCGAGGACGGTGAGATGCGCCACGTCGAGCCGATCTGCGCCGAGCCCGTGCGCGAGGCCCACCATCGCCGGGAGGAGGGCGACGTTTCGGCGCATCAGGACCATCGCGATGGCGATGATCGGCCGCCGCGGAGCCTCTTGGGCGAGCCGCACGAGCAGCCGCGTGTTGGCCAGCACGCTGTCGAGCTCTGCCTTGCCGCGGATGGACGCGTAGACGGCCGGGTCCGGTGCGTCGATGGACACCCGGATTTCGCTGCTCTGCGCCAAGATGCGGCGCAGCGTCGGGTCGTCCCGCAGCAGGGTGCCGTTCGTGTTGAGCTGGAGGGACGCGCCCGTGCGCTCAGCCACGGCGACGAAGGACGACAGGCGGGGCGTCATGAAGGGCTCGCCCGCCACCGTGAGGCTCAGGTCGATGGCCCGGCGGGCGGCCTGCGCCTCCACCCGGTCCAGCAGCGCGGGCTCCATCACCCGCCGCACCTTCGTGACCCCGGAGAGGTGGCTCCCGCACATCACGCACTCGAGGTTGCAGCCCAGCGTGCTCTCGACGTTGACGAGCCGCGGGAGCGGCAGCGGTGGCAGCGCAGGCACCCGGACGACCTCAGGAGACGGCGGCGAGGATGCCGGCGAGCGCCGTGTAGAAGCTGGCG
The DNA here is from genome assembly GCA_040373935.1 of Alphaproteobacteria bacterium. Lineage (GTDB taxonomy): Bacteria > Myxococcota_A > UBA796 > UBA796 > UBA2385 > JBEIVK01. The sequence continues at coordinate 931 of JBEIVK010000963.1, read as the reverse complement.
AGGCCGCCCTGGAGCATCATCAAGCCCGTGACGAGCGCGGTGCCCATCAAGCCGGCGATCAACGCGTACTCGAGGTGGCTCGCGCCGTCCTCGTCGGGGAGCAGCCGCTGGAGAACCGCAGAGCATCGCGACATGGAAGGTTCCCCCTTTGCAAAGGATAGCATGCCGGCCGGCGCAGGGCGACGGCATCGGATACATCGGGCGGAATGTCGGCGACTTTTGCTTTCTCTCGACGAACCGCGCTCCTGGCCATCGCCGCTGGGCTCACGGGCCTGCACGCCATCGCCGCCCCTGCGGCAGACCCGGCGGCGGCGGCGCTGCTCGCGCGCGTGGACGCCGTCTCCCGCGTGCCCGACGCCCACCTCGTCCTGGACGTGCGCGTCACCGACGCCCGCGGCGACACCGCAACCCGCGTCATCGAGATCTGGCAACAGGGCGACGATCGGCGCCTCGTCAAGATGGTCGAGCCCGCGCGGCTCAAGGGGGTGGGCCTGCTCGTCCGCGGGGACGACCTGCACCTCTTCCTCCCCGCCTACCCGCCCGCGCGCCGGGTCACGGGCAGCGGGCGCGCCGACGCCTTCCTCGGCACGGACTTCGCCGTGGAGGACCTCGCGCGCACCGCGTGGGCCCCCAACCACCGCGCACGGTTCGACCCCCCCGCTCCCGATGGCGGCCGCGCCCTGCGGCTCACCCCGAACGGCGGCGGCCCCGACGTTCTGCTCACCGTCGGGGAAGACGACGTCATCCGGAGCGCCACCCACTTCGACGCCGGTGGAGCCCCGCGGCGTCGCATCGTCTTCTCCGATGTCCGCGCGGTCAACGGCGCGATGCTCGCCCACCGAATGCTCGTGGAAGACCTCCGCGCCCGCCGCCGCACCGAGGCCACGCTTCGCAGCGCCACGGTCGGTCAGGGCGTGGACCCCGCTCGCTT
>JBEIVK010000731.1:0-2379 GCA_040373935.1 Alphaproteobacteria bacterium | reverse complement strand
GCGCCGGCGCCGTTGCGTCCCCAGCCCGGCGCCGATGCCCGCGGCAGCACCGGGTGGACGTGGGCGAGGATGTCGTCGGTGACGCCGATGCGGCGCAGTTCGGCCGCCGGCGCGTCGTCCGCGTAGAGCCCGGCCTCGACGGCCTGCAGGACCTGCTCGCGCCCGACGTCTCCCGTCTCGTAGCCCAGCTCGTACACCAGCACCGCGAGCACGCCGGCGAGATCCCGGCGGTCGAAGGGGCGCATGAGCGAGGTGGGCGACGTGGCGCCCAGGATGCCGCCGGCCAGGGCCAGCTCCGAGGGGGGCGGCAGGCTGCCGGCCGCGACCGCCGCGATGTAGTCGTTGACGCCGGCGGCGTAGGCGTCGAGCAGGGCGAGCTGGTCCGGCTGCAGATCTGCGAGGATGCGGTCGGCCACGAAGGTGATGCCGGAGGAGCGGGACTCGCGGTCCGTCTCCAGGGCGTCCTGGCCGAGGATGGCCGCGACTTGGCCAAGCCCGAGGCGGCGCGCGAGGTCCATCGAGAAGAAGCGGTCCCGCGCCTGGACGAAGCCGAAGACCCGCGCGAGGTCTGTGCGGTCGTGTGCGTAGATGTGGGGAATGCCGGCCTCGACGGTGACGACGGTGGCCGGGCAGCGCAGGCCGTCCACCGGCCAGGTGGCCGTGAGCGGCACCTCTTCGAGCGAGGCCTGCGGGCGGTCCCCGAAGGGGGCGGTGGGCTGCGCGGTGTCTCCGCCGCCACAGGCCGTGACCAGCAGGAGGAGGGGCGGGAACCGCGAAGGGGGGGCGCGCATGGGAGGCTCCGGGCGGGCTGCGAGCGTATCCGATAGAGCGGCGGGCGCCCCGTGCCGGAGCCCGCCCTGTCCCCCGCCCGCGACTTGCGCCTCGACGCCCTGCGCACGCTCGCGTTCGTGCTGATGGTGGGGTGCCACGTCGTGCGGCTCGGGCCGCGGGCCGCCTGGCCCGCCTGGGCCGCGCCGGTGCTCGACGCCGAGCCGCTGTGCCAGGCGTTGTTCCTGGGGCTGGTCGGCGCGAGCCTGCCCGCCAACCGGGCGGCGCGCCCCGTGGGATTTGGGCGGCGGCAGGGCCGCCGCGCGCTCGCGTTCGCCCTGGTGTCGGCGGGGATTTTTCTCCTGCAGTACGGCCCGCAGTGGCCGGCCGGGCTGCGCTCCACCGGCATCCTGGCGACCATCGCGGCGGGCATCGGGCTGGTCTCGCCGGCGGTGGCGACCGGCCGCCCGGCGGTGCTCGGCGGGCTGGCGCTCGGGCTCGTCGGGCTGGCGGTCGGGCTGGATCGCGCGGGCGCCGTGTGGGTCCCGCTGAACGCGGGCAACGGCGCCGTGCTGCCGTACGCCGCGGCGGTGGCCCTCGGCGCCTGGGCGGCCACCGGGCCGTCGGTGGCGCGCGCGTTGTTCGGGCTCGCCGCCCTCGCGTGGGCCGCGCAGGTGCTCCTCGGCGGGGCAGATCCGGCGGGCCTCTAGCGCGCGCCGCTGGGCCGCGTGGAGACCGCGGAGGCCTTGCTCGGGAAGGCGCCGCTGCCCGCCCACCTCGCCGCCTGGGCCGAGGGCCGCAGCCTGGCCTCCGGGGTCCTGCGCACCTACACGTGGCGGCCAGCCATCCTGCCCAGCCTCGGCGTGGCGGTGCTCGGGCTCGGCGCGGTGGCCAGCGCGGCGCGGCCCGTGCTCGCGCGGGCGCCGTCCCTGCTGGTGCTCGGGCGACAGGGTTTGTTCGCGTATCTCCTGCATCTTGCCCTGCTCGCCGCGCCCGTGCTCGTGGCGGGCGAGGCGCGGCCCCTCCGGCACCCGCGCGCCATCGACGCGGCCGCGCTCGGGATCCTGGTCATCTGCGGGCTCGCCGCTGCGGCTTGGGAGCGACGGGGGCGGCGGCCGGGATAGCGGGCGTCGGGGAGGGCGCGGGCGTGCGCGGGTCGCTGGCGGCAGTGGCGGTTCTCGCGGTGGCGCTGGCGGGGCTGGGGCTCGTCCCGATGGCCGACCACATGAGCGCCTTTGTGTGGGAGCTGGTCGCCCCGCTGCCCTGGTGGCAAGCGTTTGCCCCTTTCGAAAACCCGCCGCCGATGGGTACGACGGCGGCACGGCCGCTCTCCGTCCTGCTCACGAAGCTCCACCTCGCGGTCTGGGGGCCTGTCGCGTCCGACGGCGCGCGGCTGCTGCACGCGGCCCTATCCAGCGCCCTGCTCGGCGCGGGTGGGCTCGTGTGGGCGCGCACCGCGGGCTTCGGGCGGGTCGCTGCGCCGGCCGCGCTCCTGTCGATGGCGGTCGGGCCGGCGCTGTTCTCCGCCTGGAACCTGCCGGAGTACGACGCGATGGGCGCCGGGGCGGCGCTGCTCGCGGCCGGGGCGCTCCGGGCGGGCGGGCGGGCGGG
>JBEIVK010000479.1:0-3617 GCA_040373935.1 Alphaproteobacteria bacterium | reverse complement strand
GCCGCGGTGATACACTCGCGCCGAGGAGGGCCGATGGACGGGGTTCGCATCTACGAAGTCTCGCCGCGCGACGGCCTCCAAAACGAGCCGACGCTCGTCTCCCTGGAGCAGAAGCTCCACCTCATCGGCGCGCTGGTCGCCGCAGGCCTCACCGACATCGAGGTCACGAGCTTCGTGCGCGCCGCGTGGATCCCGCAGCTCGCCGACGCCGCAGACCTCCTCGCCCGCCTGCCCGCCGCCCCCGGCGTGCGCTACTGGGCGCTGGTCCCAAACGCCCGCGGCCTCGAGCGCGCAGTGGATGCCAACGTGCGCCACGTCGCCACCTTCATGTCGGCCTCGGAGACGCACAACCGCAAAAACGTGAACCGCACCCGCGAAGAGAGCCTCGCCACCCTGCGCGAGGTCGTCGCCGTCGCCCGGGACGAGGGCATCACCGTGCGGTCCTACATCTCCACGGTCTTCGGTTGCCCCTACGAGGGCCCGGTGCCCGCCGCCGAGACGGTGCGCCTCACGCTCGCGCTGCTGGAGTCCGGGGCCGACGAGATCGCCCTCGGGGACACCACGGGCATGGGGGATCCGCGGATGGTGGGGGAGGTGCTGGGCGCGCTCGGCGCGGCCGGGGTGCCGATGTCCCGCCTCGCCCTGCACATGCACGACACCCGCGGCACCGCGCTCGCCAATGTGCTCGCCGGATACCAGCACGGGGTGCGCATCTTCGACGGCAGCGTCGCGGGGGTGGGCGGCTGCCCCTACGCGCCGGGCGCGGCCGGGAACGCCGCCACCGAAGACCTCGTCCACTGCTTCGAAGCGATGGGCATCCCCACCGGCGTCCGCCTCGACGGCCTCGCCGCGGCCGGCGTGGGGTTGGCCGACGCCCTCGGGCGCGAGCTGCCGGGCCGCTACCACCGCTACTTCCTCGGGGCGTGCCGGCGCGCGGCCAGCCGGACGGCCTGATGGCCGACGCCTTCCTGAAAGTCCTCAACGGCCCCCAGCAAGGCCAGAACTTCCCGCTCGCGCGCCAGGGCGTGCTCACCATCGGGCGCCGCAAGGCCGACGTCGTGGTGGAGGACCCCCTCGTCTCCAGCACCCACGCCCAGGTCGCCCACAAAAAGGACGGCTACGTCCTGATGGATCTGGGCTCCACCAACGGCACGATGGTCGACGGCCAGCTCGTGCGGGAGGTGGCGCTCAAGCCGGGGGGCGAGTTCGTCGTCGGCAACACGCGCCTCGCGTTGTTCGTCGGCGAGGCCGAGGCGGCCCCCGCGGCCCGCCCCCCCGCCGTGGAGCTGGCCTGGCTGCTCGACGAAGAGCTCGCCGGAGACGACGCCGCGGCCACGGACCTCGTGGACCAGGATCTCCGCCTGCCCCCGAGCGTGGCGGCAAGCCTGGAGGTCGTGGCCGGCGTGGACGCCGGGCGCTCCTGGCGCTGCACGCGCGGCACCGTCACCATCGGCCGGCGGGTGGGCGAAGTGCCGCTCTCCGACAACGAAGTGTCACGCCGCCACGCCGTGGTGGAGCTGTTCGGGCGCGACATGATCTTCCTGCGCGACCTGGGCTCCACCAACGGCACGTACCACAACGGCCGGCGCGTCCACACCGTCGTGCTGCGGCCCGGGGACACCATCGGCGTCGGCCGGAGCGTGCTGCGGCTGCAAGTCGGGCGGTGAGCCGGGGCGGCGGGGTCCGGGGGCGTTGCGGGGGCGGAGCCCCCGCCCCACGAAAAGAAAGTCTCCCAGCGGATGATGCGCGATCCGTCAGCCTTGGGCGGCCCGCGCGAGCCAGGCAGCCAGAGGGGCGAAGACCTCGTCGGCTGCGTGGTTCCCGACGAAGAGGTCTGCGTGGGCGTACCAGCGGGCGTCGGTGCCGACCGTGAGGACATCGGCGTGGGGCAGCGGGTCGCGCGCGGAGAGCACGGCGGGCGGCGGGACGATGCCGTCGCGGTTGGCGAGCAGGAGCAGCACGGGCAAAGATTGGCCGCGGAGCCCCTCGACGGTGGAGCGGCCGCGCAGGACGAGGTCTCCCGCGCGCAGCCAGGCGGCGACCTCGCGGTTGATGGCGGGGATCGGGTCCTCGACGGTGCGGACGAGCTGCGGGGCGGCGGTGAGGTCCACGCCATCGGGGTTCAGATAGAGCGAGAGCAGGCCGGGCGCGCGGGCGAGCAGCGGCAGGGCCGCGGCGGCGAGGCGGCGGGTGCCGCGGATCGGGACGGCCCCGGCGAGGCGGCGGGATCGGAACGCGACGCGCAGGAGGGGATGGGCGGCGTCCCAGCGCAAGGGGCCGCCGATGTCGACCAGCGCGCGCACCCCGCAGTCGGCGCCGCGGTGGGCGAGCAGCGCGAAGAGCAGCGAGCCGCCGAGGCTGCACCCGATGGCATCGACCCCGCGGGCGTCCCCGGCGGTGTGGGCGCGCACGGCGGCGATGGCGCGCGGCAGGTCGTCCAGGGCCAGCTCGGCCATGCCAAAGCCGGCCGTGGGGCCGCGGCTGTCGCCCTGGCCGCGCAGGTCTGCGGTCCAGACCTCACGACCGGCCGCACACAGGGCGGCGATCATCGACGGGCCGCGCGGGTGATAGGAGAGGATGAAGCTGTTCATCGCGTAGCCCGGCACCATGAGCACGGGCCGAAGCCGGCGGTCGTGGGCGGCCGGGTCCACGAAGCGGGTGAGCGCGAGGGACCAGCCGCCGTCGGTGGGCACGCGGTGGGTCTGGCGGTTCATGCGGGCTCCGCGAGGAAGGCGAGCAGGCGAGGGAACAGGCCGGCGGTGACCGCGGGGGCGGTGAGGAGGTCCATGTGGGCGAAGGGGCCGCCGACGAGCGCGAGGGCGCCGCGCGGGAGGCGGGCGGCCAAATCCGACACGGCGCCGGGCGGGACCTGCGGGTCTCCGGTGGCACCCACGCAGAGCACGGGCTGCGGAAGCGCCGCGAGCGCATCGGCGAGGGGGCGGCCATCGAGCTGGAGCCCGCCGGGGCCGAGGGCGGCCGCCAGGTCGGCGAGCAGGTCGAAGGGGAGGTCCACCACGCCATCGCGGAAGAAGGCCTCCTGGACGCGCGCGGGGGTGGAGCCCGGGGCGAACTGGGCGCGCACGATGGGGCCGCCGTGCCCGGGGAGCTGCGCGGCGAAGGACCGCGCGGCGGCGCCGAGGGGCAAGCCGCCCGGCAGCCCGCGGAGGCCGGCGCCGAGCCGGGAGAGGGCGCGGGCGGACGCGCCGAGGCCGACGGGCGGGTGGTGGTGGAGGTCCACGCCCGTTCCGAGGGTGATGACCCGGCGCACCGGGGCGCCGCGGGCCGCCACCGCGAGGCTGAGCAGGCCGCCCATGCTGTGGCCGATGAGGTCCACGGAGGGCCCGAGGGCGCCGACCAACGCCGCGAGCGCGTCGACGTGGGCGCCGAAGCCCTGGTGGCGGCCGCGCCAGGAGACCTGCGGCGCGGCGAGCACGGGGGTGTGGCCGCCGGCCTGAAGCGCCGCCCACAGGCTGCCCGCCGCGCCCAAGGGAGCCGGCGCCGCCCCGGCGGCGAGGCCGGGCACGGCCAGCACCGAGCGGCGGCCCGGCGATCCGATCGCGGCACCTCGCCGCGCCCAGTCACGCGCCGCGTGGCCTTCTCCGTAGCCGCGGGAGCCG
>JBEIVK010000591.1:0-3009 GCA_040373935.1 Alphaproteobacteria bacterium | reverse complement strand
GGGCTTCGCGGCGGGCGAGGGAGCGGGCTGGCTCGCCAGCTTAGACGAGCGCACGGGCACCGCCCACCGCGCCTTGGGACCCTTCAGCTAACTCGGCCCGGTGCCAGACGCCTCCGCCGTCGAGCGCGCGATGATGGCCTTCTTCGCCCGGCACCCGGGCCTCATCGGCGTGTCTCCCGGCGCGCTGCGCCTCGGCCGCGCCCTGCCGGATCCGGCCACCGGCTCGTGGATCCTCCGCTTTGACCGCGTGCTCGACGCCCCGGCCCAGGTGCTGGACCTCGGCGGCGCGGACTGGGCGCAGTTCACCGCCCACGGCCAGCCCGTCGTCTGGCGCGGCGGGGTCAACGCCGTCATTCGCCACGGCCGCCTCGTCATGCTCGGCGTGGACACCTACCCGGCCGCCGACGCCCTCTCGGCCCGCCCGGCCGTCGGGGCCGACGTCGCGGTGTCGGTCGCCCTCGGCGCCGATCCGGCGGGCGACCGCGCGACGCCTCACGGCGCCGTTCTGGCCGTCGTTCCGCACGAGGTCGCGGGCGAGCTGTCGCTGCGCCTCGCGTGGGTCGTGCGCCACACAACGCCGGTCGTGGCGGGCGCCATCGCCCCGGCCCGCTGGGTGAGCTTCATCGACGCCCAGACGGGCGAGCTGTTCCACCGCTACGACGAAGTTCGGTTCGCAACCCAGCTCTCGGCCACCCACGACACCCGCTCTCCCAACGGGGACACGAGCACCTCGCCCGTCATCGACGCGGCCGTCGAGGCCAGCGGCGGCACGGTCTACACGGACCTCGACGGCGCGGTCAGCGCCAACGGGAGCTACTCCACCACCTTCAACGGCCGCTATTTCCGGGTTGTCCGGGACGACGGCCCGGAGATGAGCTTCGCGTGGTCGGGCGCGTCTGCCACCATCACCACGGCCGACGCCGACATCGCCGAGATCGACAGCTACATCTTCCTGAACGAGATCCGCCAGTGGGCGGCCGTCTTCGCGTACGACGTGCCCATCACCGAGGACAAGATCCAGTCCACGGTGAACATCAACCAGAACTGCAACGCCTACTACGACGGCACGGTCAACTTCTTCCGCGCCGGCGGCGGCTGCAACAACACGGGCCGCATGCGCGACGTCAACCACCACGAGTGGGGCCACGGGCTGCACGCCAGCGCGGCGGACACCTGGTCGGTCGACGGCTCGGTCGGCGAGGGCGCCGGGGACACCGTCGCCTTCCTGCAGAGCGGCGACTCGACGATCGCGCCCAACTTCACCTCGGATGGCCAGGGCATCCGCGAGGTCGGCCGGGACCGCGTCTACCCGGACGACGTGGTGGGCCAGGTCCACACGGACGGCCTCATCTTCGGCGGCTCGGTGTGGGACCTGTGGGACATCCTCCAGGACGACCTCGGCCCCGACGCCGCCTACGAGGTGACGAGCCGCCTCTTCGTCGTCGCCCTCCAGCAGAACCCCACCCTCGACGGCGGCTACGATGTCTTCGTGGCGGCCGACGACGACGACGGCGACCTCTCCAACGGCACGCCCCACCAGTGCCAGATCCTCGAGGCCTTCGGGCGGCACGGCCTGGGCCCGGGCGGCGGCGGCCAGGGCCTGCTGGCGCTCGAGCACGCCTTCGCCGAGAACGCCCCTGGCGACGGCGCGGTGGCGGTCGAGGCCGGCGTGGTCAACCTCGCCCCCACCTGCCTCAGCCTCGACGTGGACACGGCCGACGCCGTCTTCCGCACCGGCGGCGACTGGTCCCGCGCGCCCCTCGCGGTCGACGGCGACACCCTCCGCGGCGCCATCGACGGCCTGCCCGGCAACAGCATCGTCACGTACTACCTCGAGGTCGAGGACGCCGAGGGCAACGCCGTGCGCGCCCCCTCCGGCGGCTCCATCAACCCCACCACCTTCTTCGACGGCGCCGTCGACGAGATCCGCTGCGACGACTTCGAAGACGACGACGGCGGCTACACCCACGAGCTGGTCTCCGGTCAGAACCAGGAAGGCGCCGACGACTGGATGTGGGGCCGCCCGCGCGGCCTCGGCGGGGACCCGGACTTCGCCTTCTCCGGGCGCAATGTCTGGGGCAACGACCTCGGCGGCGGCAACTACAACGGCCAATACCAGGACGACAAGTTCAACCGCCTGTCCTCGCCGCCCATCGACATCAGCGGGCACGACCGCGTCATCCTCCAGTTCCGCCGCTGGCTCAACGTCGAGGACGGCGTGTACGACGCCGCCCGCGTGCGCATCAACGGCGAGGTGGTCTGGACGAACCACGCCACCAACCAGAACAACGGCTCCGAGCACCACGAGGACGCCCAGTGGGCGTTGGAGACGGTCGAGGTCCCGGCGGCCGCGCTCGGCGGCGAGGTCGTCGTCTCCTGGGAGATCGAGTCGGACGGCGGCCTCACCTTCGGCGGCTGGACGCTGGACGACGTCTGCTTCTACGGGGTGCAGCCCGTGTCCGACCTCCCGGACGACACCGGCGACGACGGCGGCGCGGGCGACGGCGGCGGCGGCGATGGCGTGGTCGACTCTGCCGACCCGGACGGCGCCCTCACCGGCGACGACCTCGGCGGCAAGCTCTCCACCTGCGCCTGCAGCAGCGGCCCGCGCGGTCCCACGGGCGCGGCCCTCCTCGTCGGCGCGGCCCTCGGGCTCGTGATTCGCCGGCGCCGCCGGGGCTGATCTTCCGGGGGCAGGAGGGAGGGGGCGCGCCCCCTCCCTCCCGCAACGCCCTCCCTCCCCCGCCGGGCCGGCCGCCGCCCGTGTCGGGCCGGTCGACGGGGCCGAAAAGAGGCCGGTTCGCCGGGCGGTGAAACCGTCGCGCAACCCGGATTCGGCGCCGGCGCCATCGAACGGTGCGGCGGACCGGCTACGTTCCCCTCCCGCTCCGGAGCGCCCATGAAGTCCCGTCGCCCCGCCCCCAAGGCTCCCGCTGCCAAGGCCCCTGCCGCCAAGGCTCCCGCCGCCAAGGCCCCCGCCACGGCGCCCTCCTCCGGGCTCGGCGGCCG
>JBEIVK010000850.1:0-1882 GCA_040373935.1 Alphaproteobacteria bacterium | reverse complement strand
GCCGGGGCGCAGCGACCGGCCGGCCCCCGCGATAGCGTGGCGCGGGCGGGGCGGGAGGCGGGCGTGCACATCCTGGTGGTGGACGATGAGCCGCGGGTGGCGGACCTGCTGCGGCGGGCGCTGGCCGAAGAGGGGCACCACGTCGACGTGGCGGGGACGCTCGCCGAGGCGCGGGCGGCCTTGGAGGGGCACGGGGCGGAGGTGCTGGTGGTGGACCGGATGCTGCCCGACGGCGACGGGCTGTCGTTGATCCAGGCGCTGCGGGCGCGGGGGGACGGGCGGCCGGCGCTGGTGTTGTCGGCGCGGGACCGCGTGGATGAGCGGGTGGCGGGGCTGCACGGCGGGGCGGACGACTACCTGGGCAAGCCGTTCGCGTTGGAGGAGCTGCTGGCGCGGGTGGAGGCGCTGGGGCGCCGCTCGGTGGGGGCGGAGCGGCGGTTGGTGGTGGGGGATCTGGTGCTGGACGTGGACGCGGCGCGGGTGTGGCGGGCGGGGGTCGAGCTGCGGCTGACGGCGCTGGAGTTCCGGTTGCTGCGGCACCTGATGGAGCGGGCGGGGCGGGTGGTGTCGAAGACGCGCTTGTTGGAGGCGGTCTGGGACCTGCACCACGACCCGGGGACGAACCTCGTGGAGGTCTACATCAGCTACCTGCGGGCCAAGGTGGACCGGGGGCACGGGGCGCCGCTGATCCATACGGTGCGGGGCATGGGCTACTGCGTGGAGGCGCGCGGGTGAGGGGCGCCGCGGCGCTGGAGCAGCGGCTGTCGCGGGTGGCAGTGGGCGGGGCCTTGGTGCTGCTGGCGGCCGTCGGGCTGGGCACGGCGGGGGCGCTGCACCTGCACGCGGTGGCGGATCTGGACCGCCTGTTGCTGGTGGCGGCGCAGGCCGGGGCCGGCACCTCGGGGGAGACGGCGGGCTGGGTGAACGGGCACCACGCGCCGCCGGTGGAGGTGTGGGAGTGGGCGCCGGGGGACGGGCGGGTGGCGGAGGCGCGGGCGCGGGAGGCCTTCGCCTCGGAGGCGCCGGTGCGGGAGACGGTGGGCGGGCGGCGGCGCTTGCTGCTGGCGGTGGAGCCGCCGGGGGCGGACTGTCCGCCGGGGCCGGCGTGGGGGCACGCGCACCCGCACGCGCTGCGGGTGGCGGAGGCGCCGGCCGAGCAGCCAGCGCAGACGGTGGGGGTGTTCCTCGCGGTGTACGCGGCGGTGGCGGGGGCGGCCGGGGCGCTGGGGGCCTGGGTGCTGCCGCGGCGGGTGCGGCGGGCCTTGGGGCCGCTGCGGGACGCGGAGGCGCAGCTCGCGGCGGTGCCGGGGCTCGGGGCGGGCACGCGGCTGCCGGTGGAGGGGCCGGCCGAGGTGGCGGCGGTGCTGCGGAGCGTGAACGCGCTGCTGGACCGGCTGGACGCGGCGGTGCAGGCGCAGTCGCGCTTCACCGCGGACGCGGCGCACGAGCTGCGGACGCCGGTGACGGTGCTGCGCGGGGAGCTGGAGCTGGCGCTGCGCAAGCCGCGGGACGCGGCGGGCTACCGGGCGGCCCTGGCGGCGGCCCTGGCGCAGGTGGAGCGGCTCGGCGGGCTCGTGGAGGGGCTGATGGCGCTGGCGCGGCTGGACGCTGGCGGCGTGCAGGAGGAGGGGGCGCCGCTGCGCCTGTCGGCGGTGGCCCACGCGGCGCTGCGGCGGGAGTCGGCGCGGCTGGAGGCGGCGGGCAACCGGGTGGAGCTGCGGGTCGAGGCCGACCCGGAGCTGCGGGGGCACGGGGCGCTGCTGGAGCTGACGGCGGCGAACCTGCTGCGCAACGCGGCGGTGCACGCGCCGGGGACGGCGGTGCGCGTGACGGTGGGGGTCGGTCCGGCCGGCGCCGAGCTGCGCGTCGAGGACGGCGGGGC
>JBEIVK010000621.1:0-2841 GCA_040373935.1 Alphaproteobacteria bacterium | reverse complement strand
TGCTCCTGCTCGCCGTGGGCTGCGCCGCGCCGCCGCCCCCCTCCGCGCCGTGGGCGGCCGGCGCGCCCGAGCCTCTCGATGGGCCAGCGGACGCCGTGCTGGCCGCCGATCTCAACGGGGACGGCGAGCCGGAGGCCCTGCGGGTGGTCGGCCGCACGCTGCACCACGGCGGCGGCACGCTCGCGTTGCCGGGCGAGGTCCACGCCCACGCCCAGGTGCGCCTGGGCGGCGAGGACGTCGTGTTGGTGGGCACCGGCGGCGCGCGGGGCCAGGCGGGCACCGTGGCGCTGGTGCGGCTGGGGCCAGGGCCCGTGGCCGAGACGCTGTGGTCCGCGGAGAGCCCGCGGGCGCAGGTCGTCGCGGTGGGCGCCCAAGACGGCGCGCCCTTCGTGGCCGCCTTCACCGCAGAGCGCACCGTGGAGGCCGGGCCGGTGGTCGGCGGGCGGCTGCAGGTGCAGGCCAGCGCGGCCCTCGCGCTCGGCGTCGCCCCGGCGGGCGGCGGGCAGGTGCTCGTCGGGCGCCTCTACGGGGACGCCCCCCGCTCCCCCGGCGACCTCGCGCTGGTCGGGCCCGCCGGGCGCGTGGCCCGCCCGAGCCTGCGGGGCCCGCGGGCGGCCGTCGCCGCCCAGCTCGATGGAGACGACGCGCTGGAGCTGGTCGTGGCCGATGGCTGGGACGCCGCCTACGCGGCCTCCGCAGACCCCCGGCTGGTCCTCCTCGACGGCCCGCAGGACGCCGCGGGGCGGGTCATCGGCTGGCTGGACGGCGACTACACCGCCAACGCCATCGAGCCGCTCGGGCGCGGGCCCGGCGCAGCCTTGGTCGTCAGCGGCGCGCGCGGCGCCTGGCTCTTGCAGCGGGACACGCTCGGCTGGTCCGCCACCCGCGTGGGCCCCCTCACGGAGACCGCGCGCGCGGCCGTCTGGGAACACGACGGCGCGGCCGCGGTTCTGCTGCCCGGGGCCCCCGCGCTGCGCGTGCCTCTGGTCCGCGTCGCCCCCTGAGCGCCGCCCGGCGCAGGAGAGTGGTCCGATGGGTGTGGAGATCGAGCGGAAGTTTCTCGTCCGGCCTGCGTTCCACGCCGACTTCATCGCCCGCCCCGGCGGGGAGCGCCAGCTCCAGGCCTACCTCTCCGCAGACCCGGCGCGGGTCGTGCGGCTGCGCGTCGCCGGGCCGGTGGGCGGCGTGGCGTCCGGCACCCTCACGGTGAAGGGCGCGGCCACGTCGGGCGGGCGGCGGCGCCCGGAGTGGGAGCTGCCGGTGTCCTCCGCCGAGGCCGCCGACATCATCGCGGTGCTCGGCCTGCCCGCGCTGGAGAAGGTCCGCCACCGGGTGCCCTTTGGCGGGCTCACGTGGGAGGTGGACGTCCTGGCGTTGGGGCCGGCCGCGCCCGGCGGCGCGCCGCGGCACCTCGTCGTCGCCGAGGTCGAGGCGCCCGATGAGGCGGCGGTCGATGGGGCGGCGCTGCCGCCGTGGGTGGGCGTCGAAGTGACGGGCGACGGCCGCTTCGCGATGGCTGCCCTGCTCGGCCGGGACGCGCAGGAGGCGGCCTGGGCGGCCGCTGCGCGCTTGCAGACGGCGTGATGGGCCGCGCGGCGCTTGCCACCGCCGGCCCCGCGCGCCAGAATGCCGGGGTGCCACCGCGCTTCGTCTTCGTGTCGGCGCTCGCCCTCTTCGGCCTCGGCCCGGGGTGCGCCCATGCCCGCGGCTCCGGCGGCCGCGGGAGCGCGCGCGCGGCCACGCTCGACGTGCACCGGTGGGGCCCGGACGGCAAAAAGCTGTACGTCGAGGCCGAGGTGGGCGGCGTCCCGCACCTGTTCATGGTGGACACCGGCGCGAGCGTTTCGGTCTTTGTGGGCGAGGCCGCCCAGGCCGTCGCGGGGCGCGCCGTGCCGCGCGCCGGGGCCCTCGTCGGGCTCGGCGGGGCGGTGCCCTGGTCCTCCGCGCGGGTGGACGGGCTGCAGCTCGGCCCCTTTGTGATCGACGGCCTGGACGTCGCCGTGGACGTCCCGGGCGTGCCGCGCGCCGTGGGCCTCGTCCCCGTGGGCGGCATCCTCGGCAACGACGTGTGGTCGCGCTTCCAGATGGCCATCGAGTACCCGGCCAACGCGCTGGAGCTGCGCCCGGCGGCCGGGGCGCCGCCGCTGGCCGGGGCGCCGGCCCGCTTCGACGGCGGCCACCTCAGCGTCGACGTCACGGTGGAGGTCCCCGCGCCGGGGGGCCTGCTCCGCCGCAGCCTGCCGCTGGACCTCGACACCGGCGCGCGCGGCCTCACCTTCACGGGAGACCAGCCCGCCGATCTCCGCGTCTACACCACCGTCGGCGAGGAGCCGGTCTACGGCGTGGGCAGCGGAGACGCGCTGGCCGACGCCTGGCGGCGCACGCTCCGCTTGCCGGTCGCCGCGGTCGATGTGGGCGGCGCGCGGGTGTCCCCGGCTCCCACCGCGCTCTGGCTCACCGGGCTGCCGGGGGGCGGCGCGCGCAGCGCAGGCCTCGTCGGGCACGACGTGCTGGACGGCCACCGCGTGGAGGTCGACTTTCGCGCCGGCCGCGTTCATCTCGGTCCGCCCACCCGCCCGCCCCGCGCCATGGACGTCCACGCCTGGCGCCTCCGGCAACTCCGGCGCGCCGACGCCACGGCCGCCACGCGGCTGGAGCGCGCGCGTCTGCTGGTCGCCTTGGGGCGCGCCGACGAGGCGATCGACACCCTCGATGCGCTCGTGGACGACGCCCCCGGCCTCGGCGATGCCCGGGTGCTGCTGGCCCGGCTTCACCGCGCGGCGGGCGCCCTCGACGCCGCCCGGCGCGCCCTCGGGCCGCTCGACGCCGGGGACCTGGCCG